>CAZNUK010000138.1:0-1580 GCA_964576255.1 uncultured Butyrivibrio sp. | reverse complement strand
GTTGTCATTTTATTTTCCTCCATTTAATAAATTAATAAAAATTGTTTCTTAAGCCTCTGTTTCTTTCTTTTCTGCAATCTGTTTAATAACACGAGCAAAATTGGTAACTGGAGACTGGATGCTTCCAAGGAACTTGGAAATAAGTTCGTCTCTTGATGGAATTGTTGCGATAACGTTGATAGTCTTGCTATCATAGTATGTTCCCTCAACAATACCTGACTTTAACTGAAGTGCAGGTGCAGTCTTACCAAAATCATATAAAATCTTAGCAGGTGCG
This sequence comes from uncultured Butyrivibrio sp., assembly GCA_964576255.1. Taxonomy (GTDB): domain Bacteria; phylum Bacillota; class Clostridia; order Lachnospirales; family Lachnospiraceae; genus Eshraghiella. Next base: position 1,303 of record CAZNUK010000138.1, on the reverse strand, counting down.
GTTGCATCTTCCTTAGAAATTGCGATTGCTGTAGGTCCTTCAAGATCAGCTACAATAGCTTCAAATGCAGTTCCGTCAACAGCACGCTTAATCATTGTATTCTTGTATACCTTGTATACAACACCTGCTTCTCTCATTTTCTTACGAAGAATAGTATCCTGTTCTACTGTAAGTCCACGATAGTCAGCAAGTACTACTGCCTTAGCGTCAGTAAGATTCTCAATGATCTCGTCAACGATAGGTTTCTTAATTTCAACCTTTGCCATGAGTAGTCCTCCTTATAGAATATTTTCAAATATGCCGTATTTAAAGGACATAGTATAAATACCCCTCGCAGACGCAAGGGGTATCAAAAGTCTAATCGTACTTTAAATCTCCTCGGCAGGCGTTTTATCCTTATGCCTAACGGCACCTGCTGTCTACGGCAATGGCTTGTAAGCCAAAACAAATTATACCATCTCTGATTAATTTGTCAATAATATATGCTAAAAAATATTAGCCCATGAATTTTGCAGGATCAACCTTAACTCCAGGACCCATTGTAGATGCAAGGGTAATGTTCTTAATGTACTGACCCTTAACAGCTGATGGCTTAGCCTTAACAATAGCATCCATAACTGCCTTAAAGTTATCTGTAAGCTGCTCCTCTGTGAAAGAAACCTTTCCAACAGGAACGTGAACAATGTTAGTCTTATCAAGTCTGTACTCAATCTTACCAGCCTTAATATCTGCAATAGCCTTAGTTACATCCATAGTAACTGTTCCGGCTTTTGGATTTGGCATTAAGCCCTTTGGTCCAAGTACACGACCAAGACGACCAACAACACCCATCATATCAGGTGTAGCAACTACAACGTCAAATTCAAACCATCCATCATTCTGAATCTTTGGAATAAGTTCTTCTGCTCCAACGAAATCTGCACCAGCAGCCTCAGCCTCTGTAGCCTTTGCACCCTTAGCGAATACAAGAACTCTAACAGTCTTACCTGTTCCATGAGGAAGAACTACTGCGCCACGGATCTGCTGATCTGCATGACGTCCGTCACATCCTGTTCTGATATGTGCTTCAACTGTCTCATCAAATTTTGCTGTAGAAGCCTTCTTAACCAATGTTACTGCTTCTTCAGTGTTATAAAGTGTTGCGCGGTCTACTAATTTAGCCGCTTCAACATATTTCTTACCTCTTTTCATTATAAAACCTCCTAGTGGTATTTGCGGGGTTTGCCCTCCCACGTTGTTATTATTATTTACCAGTTTCTATTATTCTTCTACTTTGATACCCATACTTCTTGCAGTACCAGCA
>CAZNUK010000137.1:0-1826 GCA_964576255.1 uncultured Butyrivibrio sp. | reverse complement strand
GTCTATACCCTTAAAAAAGTGTTGGAGGATATTGATTTTTCGAGCCTTACGGCCCGCTATTCATCTAAGGGAAGAACAGGGTACAATCCAATAATGATGTATGCTATTGTTATCTACGCAAATATGATGGGAATCAAATCCATTGACAAAATAGTGGAATTATGCGAAAGGGACCTTGCCTTCATATGGCTTGCAAAAGGACAGAAACCAAAGCGTGATGCATTCTATGATTTTATTGATAAAAGACTTAGCACGGATGTGCTTGAAAATCTTCATTATCAGTTCATAAAAAGACTGGAACAGGAAGGGCTCATTACACTTAAAGAGCTATTTATAGATGGAACCAAGATTGAAGCTAATGCTAATCGTTACACATTTGTATGGCGTGGAAGTGTTAACTATCATCTTGCAGTCCTGCTTGACAAAATCGACACTCTGTATAAAAGCTACAACGAATATATTACTTCTTCCGGATTTGATGAAAAATACAAAATCAGTGAAGCTGTTATGTTCGTAATAGAAGGAATGGACAAGGTTCGTGAAATAATAGAGAAAAACAGGAAACGAAAACTTACCAAACACAAAAAGCTTTCCAACAACCATAGAATTGAAATAAACAACTGCTCTCCTCTGGAACTGTTAAAGCTTCAGGAGAATCTTCTGAAAATTGCAAAGGGAGAAGGCGTAACTTTTGTTATGGGAAAAGGTCAGAGAAAATCCGAACTGCAGAAGCTGTACGAGGAATTAGAGGACTGTGGACAGCGGCTTATGCAGTACAAGGAATGTTTTGAAATAATGGGTAAGGACAGAAACAGTTATTCAAAGACTGATATTGAAGCAACTTTCATGAGAATGAAGGAAGACCATATGCTTAACGGCCAGCTTAAGCCGGCATACAATGTACAGATAGCAGTTGAGAATTACTTTATTGTTCATACATATGTCAGCAATGACAGAACAGACTACGACACCTTAATTCCGGTACTGGATAAACATAAAAAAGCGTTTGGTTTTTATCCTGAAGATGTTACTGCTGACAGCGGTTACTGTAGTGAAAAAAATCTGATTTACCTAAGAGAAAATTTCATAAATCCATATATCAAGCTTCAGACACACGAAAAAATGAAAACAAGAGCCTACCAAAATGATATAGGTAAACATTATAACATGAAGCGCTCTGAAACTGACAATAGCTACATTTGCCATAATGAAAGAAGGCTTGAACACATAAAAACTGAGAAAAGGAACAACAACGGATATACTCAGACATATGAGGTTTACGGCTGCAGTGACTGTAGCGGATGCCCTTATAAATCTAAATGCCTTTATAAATATAATGATGAAACTGACAAAGACAAAAATAAGATAATGAAGATAAATGAACTGTGGGAAGAATTACAGGCAGAGTCCCATTCAAACATAATGAGTGACAAAGGAATTCTCAACAGACAGATACGCTCCATTCAGACAGAAGGTCATTTTGGAGACATAAAGGAAAATGAAAATTTCAGAAGATTTCATTATCGCTCATCCGAAAAGGTATACAAGGAATTTCTTATATTTGCCATAGGCAGAAACATAAATAAATATCATCGCTTTAACAATGATGAAATACATAAATTTGAAGGAAAACAGGACATAAAGACAGCCTGAAAACCAAAGCGTCTTTTAAAATGCTGCAGGTTTATTTAGTGTACCCAAAAATAAAATCACAGCTACAAAAACAATATCCCCCGGTCAAACCGCACCTCTTAAAAGTGTTGTTTTTCCTGGGGATATAATTTTTTGGAGTTAAAAAGTTAAATTTCACTATTTACCGATAACTC
>CAZNUK010000136.1:0-1966 GCA_964576255.1 uncultured Butyrivibrio sp. | reverse complement strand
TAGAATTAAATGAGCTTGTAAAGGCTTGTGAAGAAGAATTTGGTGTATCTGCAGCAGCAGGTGTTGTAGTTGCAACAGCAGCTGGCGCAGCTGACGCAGCTGAAGAGAAGACAGAATTCGACGTAGAACTTACAGAAGGATCAGGCGTTCCTGTAATCAAGGTTGTACGTGAAATCACAGGATTAGGCTTAAAGGAAGCTAAGGATCTTGTAACAGCAGCTCCAAAGGTAGTTAAAGAAGGCGTTAGCAAGGAAGAAGCTGAAGATATTAAGAAGAAACTTGAAGAAGCTGGAGCTAAGGTTACTATTAAATAGTTTTTGCCAAAGAGTATTCAAAAAGATTTACTGCAAATTGCAGCGTGAAAGGGAGTTCCCGGGTTTAACTGTGGGACTCCTTTTTTTTCTTATTTTTGGAAAAAATTTGTTGACATTAAAAATGTGATATGTTATTATGGAAAATGCTCTATTGTGGGTTTCTGACCTCATCAATAGAAAAAATAGATATAGAAAGCGCAAGGGGTGAAACATCAATGGAAAAGAACATATTACGTCCACAAAAATTCGGCAAGAATACCAGAATGAGTTATTCTAAGCAGAAAGAAGTACTGGAGATGCCGAATCTGATTGAAGTTCAGAAGAATTCATATCAGTGGTTTTTGGACGCAGGACTTAAGGAAGTTTTTGAAGACATTTCTCCAATTACAGATTATAGCGGTCATTTGAGTCTGGAATTCGTAGATTTTGTTTTATGTAAAGACGATGTAAAATATTCTATTGAAGAATGCAAGGAGAGGGATGCGACTTATGCTGCTCCACTGAAGGTAAAGGTTAGACTTTACAATAAGGAGACGGAAGAGATTAAGGAACATGATATTTTTATGGGTGATCTTCCGCTTATGACAGCAACAGGTACATTCGTGATTAACGGTGCTGAGCGAGTAATCGTTAGCCAGTTGGTACGTTCTCCTGGTATCTATTACGATATCAACCATGATAAAATTGGTAAGGAGTTGTATTCTTGTACAGTTATCCCAAACAGAGGTGCATGGTTAGAGTATGAAACAGACTCTAATGATGTTTTTTCTGTGCGTGTAGATAGAACCAGAAAGGTGCCGGTAACAGTACTTGTTCGTGCACTTGGATATGGAACTAATACTGAGATTATTGAGCTTTTTGGCGAGGAGCCTAAGATTATGGCAAGTATTGCCAAGGATCCTTCATGTTCTGAGAAGAATCCGGCAGGTAGCTACGAGGAAGGTCTTCTTGAGTTATATAAGAAAATCAGACCGGGTGAGCCTCTTTCTGTTGATAGTGCAGAGAGCCTTGTTAATGGTATGTTTTTTGACCCAAGACGTTATGACCTTGCTAAGGTTGGTAGATACAAATTCAACAAGAAGCTTAACCTCAAAAACAGAATTACAGGATGTAAGTTAGCAGAAGATGTAGTGGATATTTCTACAGGTGAAATTTTAGCCTCTGCAGGTGACAAATTAACTGCTGATATGGCCCTTGCTATCCAGAATGCTGCGGTTCCTTTTGTATGGGTTTTAGTTGAAGACCGTAAGACTAAGATTCTTTCTAATATGATGGTTGATGTTACATCACACGTTGATATTACTAAGGAAGAGGCTGCCCAGTTAGGAATTATAGAAAGCGTATACTACCCTGTTTTAAAGACAATTCTTGAAGAAAATGACAATATTGATGATATTAAGGCAGCTTTGAAGAAGAATGCAGGTGATTTGGTGCCTAAGCACATTACCGTTGATGATATTATTGCGTCTATTAACTATAATATTCACCTTGAGTACGGTATTGGTAACGATGATGACATCGACCACTTAGGAAACAGACGTATCCGTGCCGTAGGTGAGTTGTTACAGAATCAGTATCGTATTGGTTTATCCCGTATGGAGCGTGTAGTTCGTGAAAGAATGTCTACTCAGGATCTTTCCTCTATTACTGCA
>CAZNUK010000135.1:0-1996 GCA_964576255.1 uncultured Butyrivibrio sp. | reverse complement strand
GGATATAATTTTTTGGAGTTAAAAAGTTAAATTTCACTATTTACCGATAACTCCAATGATTCTTTAAATGTAATTTACTCAGTAGTAAAGTTGTCAAAGTATCCCTGAATAAGGATAATTGGTGTTCCCTTATCGCCTGAGCCTGAGGTCAAGTCGCAGAGTGAGCCAATTAAATCTGTAAGCTGTCTTGGAGTTGTTCCCTGAGATGCCATATTGCCCACAAGATTGTCATTCTTATTCTTAATGCTGTTAGAGATTGCTTCCTTAAGTTCAGCACCGCTAAGATTAGCAAAATCGTTATCAGCAAGATATTTTAACTTTAACTCGTTAGGAGTTCCAATAAGTCCATCTGTAAAAGCAGGAGATACTACAGGGTCAGCTAATTCCCAAATCTTACCCTGTGGGTCTTTGAAAGCGCCATCTCCGTATACCATTACTTCAACGTGCTTGCCTGTCTTCTCTAAAATAGAAGCCTGAATATCAAGAACTAAATCCTTGCATTCCTTTGGGAAAAGCTTAATCTTGTCTTCTGTTGATTTGTTAGAGCCAAGAAGACCATATTTTTCATTGTAGCCACTGCCGTTAACTGGTGCAGTAAGAATGTCATCAAGACCACATACAATCTTAGCACCAGCAGCTTTTAAAAGACGCTTTGTGCGTACTCTTGTGTGAATGTCACAGTTGATTACGCAATCTGTATATTCAAGAATAGCCTTTGGCTGATTAGCAAAAATAACCTCAACTTCAGCCCCTGCATCCTTAATAATCTGTGAATAGTATTCTACATAATTAACTCCTGTGAATTCATGTACATTATCACCAAACAATTCACGATACTTGTCAAGGGTCAAAACATCTGAATATGGATTAACTCCTGCTTCATCAAGCTGGTCGTATGTTAAAAATGCATTACCTACCTCATCGCTTGGATAGCTTAACATTAAAACTACCTTTTTACATCCCATTGCTATACCCTTAAGGTTAATTGCAAAACGGTTACGTGACAAAATAGGGAAAATAACACCAACAGTTCCTCCGCCAAGCTTAGCTTTAACGTCAGCAGCAATATCATCAACTGAAGCATAGTTACCTTGAGCACGGGCAACGATTGATTCTGTAATTGCAATAACGTCTCTGTTTCTAAGTTCAAAGCCTTCGCTCTGTGCCGCAGCCAACACGCTATCGACTGTGATTTCTACGAGATTGTCACCTTCTCTGATGATTGGTCCACGAATTCCTCTTGAAACTGTACCGACTCTTCTTTCCATAGTTCTACCTCTTTAAATGTTATTTGTGCTATGAACACGTGAACTATTATAGAACAAATTATTATATCGTGCAATAAATTTTTTTTGAGAATATTTGTGTTTATATTTGGAAAATTTTGAGATATAATTATCCCCAAAGGAGAGCTGGTTTTATGGAGAAAAGAATAATTAGCTACAGAAAGCATATAGATGCACTTTTGGAGAGAAAAGGAGAAAATTGGCAACAGATATTGGAGGAGCATCTGATTCAAATTGGATTTTTTCAGCATGAACGCCTTATTCACCTGATTGTAACGGTAACTTTTGCCATAATGGAAATTATTTCAATTGTTGCAACTGTTGTGTCTGGATATTTATGGCTTTTTGCATTGGATTTTATTCTTATGGTGCTTTTAATACCTTATATCAGACATTATTACATACTCGAAAATGAAGTACAAAAGATGTATACCCAATATGACAAGATTCTGGAGAAAACAAAAGAAGAAAGGGAATACTGTTAATTTTTAGATGATGAACTTACAGAAATTGCAAAATAGAGTCTCTTACCACCGGTAAAGTGATAATTACCAGATTTTTGGGGGTTTTAGGAGATGGTTTTGCGACAGTACGAAAAAAAATTAAAAAAAATAAAAAAAAATCGAAAAAAAACCTTGTTAAATTTTCGAATAAATATATAATCCCGTCTTTGACAGTTAATAAAGGTTCAAAATCCCACAACTAGCATG
>CAZNUK010000134.1:0-2004 GCA_964576255.1 uncultured Butyrivibrio sp. | reverse complement strand
GCCACAGATTGTATATTATGTATACGCTTATACAAGACTACTTGCTAACGGTGAAATTGAAGCCGGCGAGAAGATTAATGTAGTTGTTCCAACAGGTAATTTTGGAAATATTCTTGCGGCATACTATGCTAAGAATATGGGACTTCCAATTAACAAATTAATCTGTGCATCTAATGAGAACAAGGTTTTATATGATTTCTTCTCAACAGGAACATACGATAGAAACAGAGAATTTGTACTTACAACATCTCCATCAATGGATATTCTTATTTCAAGTAACCTTGAGCGTCTTATCTACAAGATTGCAGGAGGCAATGCAGCTTCTAATAAGGATATGATGGACAGCCTTAAGAATGAAGGCAAGTACACAATTACTCCTGATATGCAGAAGGAATTAGATGATTTCTATGGCAACTATGCAAGCGAAGCAGAGACCGCAGAGGTTATTAAGTCAATTTATGAAGATACAGGATATGTAATTGATACTCATACAGCTGTAGCAGCTAAAGTATTTAAGAAATACACAGAGGCAACCGGTGATAATACTAAGACTGTTATTGCATCCACAGCCAGCCCATTTAAGTTTACAAGAAGCGTTATGAATGCCATTGATGCTAAGTATGATTCAATGTCAGATTTTGAGCTTGTAGACGAGCTTAGCAAAATTGCTAACGTAACAGTTCCACAGGCTATCGAAGAGATTCGTACAGCACCTGTCCTTCACGATAGAATTTGTGACAGAACGGAAATGCTTCAGACAGTAAAAAATATCCTTGATATTAAATAAAACTACACTTGACCGTCACGTTTTAGGCTTAGTATAATCTAAGCTAAGGCGTGACGATTTTTTATGACATGGGAAAGTTCTCTGGATTTCCTATATGATAAGCGTAGAAAGGGTGTTACATATGAATAAAATACTTGTGGTTGATGACGAGGAAAAGATTCGTCTTATTATTAGAAAATACGCGGAATACGAGAAAATAAAAGTTGATGAAGCAGAGGATGGCTTTGAAGCTTTGGAAATGGTCAAAGCAGTTGATTATGACCTGGTCATTCTGGATATTATGATGCCGGAGATGGATGGCTTTGAGGTATGCAAGGAAATCAAAAAAATCAAGCTAATTCCTATTATTATGCTGTCAGCTCGTGGCGAAGAATATGATAAGATTCATGGCTTTGAATTGGGAATAGATGATTATGTTGTGAAGCCTTTTTCGCCAAAAGAGCTTATGATGAGAGCCAAGGTTGTAATGAGCAGAAATGCTGCTAACCCTAACAGAGGTGAGCGAGATGTGTACACTTTAGGCGGTCTAACAGTGGATTTTACAGGTCGTTTTGTTACTATTGATGGAGAACGAGTAAGCATGACACCGAAGGAATACGAGCTTTTGTTCTATATGGTCAAGAATAGGGGAATTGCCCTTACAAGAGAAAAACTCATCACTGAAATCTGGGGCTTTGACTATTATGGTGATGACCGAACTTTGGATACCCATATTAAACTTCTAAGAAGTAGCCTGGGCGATTACAGAAAATATCTGGTTACTTTAAGAGGCGTGGGGTACCGTTTCGAGGGATAGGGCGGTTTCTCACAGCCAAGAAAGCAACTCTGGGAAACCGCGTGCGGTTTCCCAGCCCGCGAAACGTGTCGTGAGAAACCAAGGAAGCTAAAAAAGGTTTCTCACAGCCAAGAAAGCAGCTCTGGGAAACCGCGTGCGGTTTCCCAGCCCGCAAAACGTGCCGTGAGAAACCGGCAAGCTTTAAAAAGGTTTCTCACAGCCAAGAAAGCAGCTCTGGGAAACCGCGTGCGGTTTCCCAGCCCGCAAAACGTGCCGTGAGAAACCGGCAAGCTTTAAAAAGGTTTCTCACAGCCAAGAAAGCAGCTCTGGGAAACCGCGTGCGGTTTCCCAGTCCGCAAAACGTGCCGTGAGAAACCGGCAAGCTTTAAAAAGGTTTCTCACAGCCAAGAAAGTAGCTCTGGGAAACCGCGTGCGGTTTCCC
>CAZNUK010000133.1:0-2029 GCA_964576255.1 uncultured Butyrivibrio sp. | reverse complement strand
AAGTGGTATAACTCCAAGGTGGATATTTCTGTTAATATTACAGATGAAGATGTTTCAGCAGGAATTAAAGATATTACAATTTATGTTAATGATGTAGAATATAAGAAGGAGTCATATCCGAATAATACTACCTATAAGAATAATTATACAGTTTCAATTGATAACAACTGGATTAATTCAGTTATTAATAATGACGGTTCATATACGGTTAAAGCGGTTGTTACTGACAATTCGGGCAATGTGAATACTAAAGAAATGACTGTATATATCGATACGGTTGCACCGGTTATTGGAGAAATTACAGGTGTTGTTAAGGATAGTAATAACACAGGAGTTGTAACCCTCACAGTTAAGCTTGATGAGAAACATTATAATGAGAATGGCTTAAAGACTGTTCTTAATGTAACAAGAGAATTAGATGGTGTTATTACGGACACAGTAGATAACAGCTTCAAAACTGTAGGTAATACAACTGAACAGAATTTTGTGTTTACAGAAGATGGCACATATACAATTACTGTTGAGTCTGTAGATGCTGCCGGTAATAAGGCAGTTAGTCAGAGTACAAGCTTTGTACTAGATAACACAGCACCTTTTGTAAGTCTTGGTGGAATCATAACCGACTCATACATACAAGATAGTGCAACACTTGATATTAATGTTATAGAGTCAAACTTTAAGGACGAACAGATTATAATTAATATAATCAAAGAATTAAATGGCGTAACAGAAACCATTGGAGCAGAAGAGTTTGATGCTACTGTAAAGGATGCCAGAAAACAGTACAGCTTTACAGAAGAAGGCAAATATACTGTTAAGGTTCATGCTGTTGATGGTGCAGGTAATATTTCAGACACCTCATCAATTGTGTTTGTAGTTGATACAAATACTCCGGAGGTATCCGTTGCAGGTGTTGATGATGAAACTAATTATACAGATGGTGCAATAGCTGAACTTGTAATCAAGGATACATATTTTGATAACTATACATTAAAGCTTGAAAAAACAGGAAAATACCTTAATAAAGAAACCGGAGAAATAGAAGTTGTTGTAAGTAAGGACGTAACAGAGGAGTATATTGGTGTACTTACATGTAGCAATGTAGAGGCTGTTGGAACACTAAATATAGACAAGCTACAGGAAAATGATGGTATTTATGTGCTCACCCTTACAGGAACAGATAAGTCCGGTAAGAGCACGACCATAAGCAAGCGATTTGTTGTTAACGGCTTTGGTTCGATATATGTGTTTGATGACGCACTCACAGATTTGAAAAATAAATATGTAACAGAGCTTTCAGATGATGTTATCATTACTGAGTTTAATCCTAATATGTTGGATGAAGACTCCATTAAGATTACAATATCCCGTGATGGTTCACCTATTGAAAATCCTGTATATTCAGTAAATACAGTACAGTCTAAAGCGGCATCAGAGGACTGGTATACATATGAATATGTAATTGATAAGTCCAACTTTGATAAGGATGGAATGTATTCCGTATATGTGTCTTCGAAGGATGAGGCAGGAAACTGGTCAGAGAGTATTACATACGACCTTTTTGATGTAAAATTCACTGTAGATACCACTAAGCCGGAGATTTCATCTATTACAGGTCTTGAGAAACGTACAATTAACGCTTCTGAGGTAGAAGTGTTTTACACATTATTTGATGCTGCATCTTTAAAGAGTGTTAAGATTTATGTGAACGACGATTTATTAAAGGAAGTTACGGAATTCCCGGATGGAAACTCATTTGAAGATTCCTTTATTATGACAGCCGGAACTAATCAAAAGATTCGGATTGTAGTAGAAGATCTTGCAGGAAATATTACAGATACTGATAATGAAGATGATAGGAAGCTAGGTGCATATCCTGAATTTGAGAATAATGTGGTTATTTCTACCAATTTTTTTGTAAGATGGTATTCTAATAAAACTTTATTCTATGGTACTATAGGAGGTGCAGTGGTCCTTGCCGGAATATTGGTTACTGTAATAATTCTTAAGAAAAGAGGAAATAATTAAT
>CAZNUK010000132.1:0-2034 GCA_964576255.1 uncultured Butyrivibrio sp. | reverse complement strand
ATATCCTTATCCACCATTACGCCTTCCATCTGGAAGAATGTATTTTCATGGCAGGCATCTGTTGCTTCGTTTCTGAAGCATCTTCCCGGGAATACAGCCTTAATTGGCTCGCCCTTCTCCATTAATGCCTGTCTGTATTTTCTATAGATGGCATTCTGGGCAGCGGATGTATGTGACTTTAAAAGCTGGCCATTCTCAAGATAATAAGTATCCTGCATATCTCTTGCCGGATGAAATTTAGGAATGTTCAATGCTTCGAAACATTCATAGTCAGTTACAACCTCACTGTAATCTTCAACATTAAATCCCATGGATTTAAAAATCTTCTCACACTGACGCTGAACTAATGTAATAGGATGATATGAGCCTCTGTCTAATACAGGAGGCATAGAAATATCAATGTCTGGAACTGAATTAATCTCTGCCTCTAAAGCCAGTCTCTCAAGCTCCTCCTTCTTATCTGCTATTTTCTTAGCTATTTCATCCTTAAGAACATTGGCTTCCTGTCCAAGAGCACGTCTCTCCTCTTCTGACAGCTTGCCCATATCCTTCAAAATAGCTGTAATACTACCCTTTTTACCTAAATAAGCAACACGGATATTTTCCAGTTCAACAATTTCTGTTATCTGGTTAAGTTCTTTTTCAAACTGTGTGCTTAATTCAGCAACTTTCTGATTCATTAAATTTTCCTCCATTCTGTTATATCTGTAGAAGTACTGTAGAAATAAAAAATCCCATATTCCATAAAAAGAATATGAGACGAAATAATCCGCGGGACCACTCAATTTGTGACAAAATCACCACTTAAAATGCTTTAATGCAGCAACTACATCCTGCTTTCGCAGGAAGCTCATGAGTCGAACTTCGAACAACATATTTTCTGCGGCTTCTCAGCTACCACCGCTCTCTGTAAGAATAAAACTGCCGTCTACTTGCCGTTATACGGCTCTCAATCAACGCCAAAATTGTATTAAATTCAAACAACTATGTAATAATATAGCACATTAACGAAAATGCGTAAAGTCTTTTTTACTTTAAAACCTCGTCTAAGCTGAAGCTAATTATCCAAAATGCAAATCTCAAACTTTTATCATCCCTTGTATGATTAAATTCTATCTTACAACTTTTCATTCAAATCGTCACATATTTTTTCATAATATCCTTATGTCCACACTAAAATATATTAGAACAAATATATAGCAGGAATTAAATGAAACGTATATTAATCTTTATTCTCACAATAATAATTTTTTCCTCATTAATCCCTTTCAAAGCCTACGCCGAGGAGCCAGAGATTCAGGCAGAATCTGCAATTCTTATGGAAGCCTCCACAGGACAAATTATTTATGAAAAAAATGCTGACGTGGTCTTATCTCCCGCAAGCATTACCAAAATCATGACACTTTTACTTATTTTTGATAAGCTTGAGGCAGGAACAATAGCACTTACAGATTCCGTCACAGTGTCCGAGTACGCTGCCTCCATGGGGGGGAGTCAGGTTTTTCTTGAGCCCGGCGAGGTTCAGACAGTGGAAACACTTATAAAATGTATTGCCATTGCCAGTGCTAACGATGCCTGTGTAGCTATGGCAGAGTATATTTCCGGTTCTGAAGCTGCCTTTGTAGAAGCCATGAACGAGCGTGCCAAATCCCTTAATATGACCAATACAACCTTTGTAAATTGCTGTGGTTTGGACACAGAGGGGCATGTAACCACTGCAAGAGACGTTGCAATTATGTCGAGAGAGCTTATAACCTGCCATCCTGAAATTCACGATTACTCCACCATCTGGATGGATTCTTTTACCCATGTTACGAGAAAGGGCGAGCAGGAATTTACCCTTAATAACACCAACAAGCTTTTAAAACAATACGAATGGGCAACCGGACTTAAAACCGGCTCTACAAGCCTCGCCAAGTTCTGCCTGTCCGCCACTGCCAAAAAAGATGGCATTGAGCTTATCAGCGTGGTTATGGCTTCTCCAAGTGGCAAAACCCGCGTAAGCGACTCCATCACTCTTTTAAACTACGGATT
>CAZNUK010000131.1:0-2051 GCA_964576255.1 uncultured Butyrivibrio sp. | reverse complement strand
AGACTCAAAATCTGCCGGTGGTGACATCGTGTGGGTTCAAGTCCCACCATCCGCACTAAAAAGGACTCAGCAATCTGAGTCCTTTTTTAGTGCGGATAAGACCTTGAACCCAGGGTTCAAGGTCTCCTCGCCATAAATGGCTCGTCGGTCGGTTCGGCGGGAAAAAGGTCCACCGGACCTTTTTCTAAATCCGCCTCACCCCACCATCCGTGATTAGACCTTTAACCCGAGTTCAAGGTCTCCTCGCCATAAATGGCTCGTCGGTCGGTTCGGCGGGAAAAAGGTCCACCGGACCTTTTTCTAAATCCGCCTCACCCCACCATTCGGGATTAGACCTTTAACCCGAGTTCAAGGTCTTCGTTTCACTACGGTCGGCGCAAAACGGACGTCCACCGGACGTCCTGCGCCCCACCATCCGAATCAGTGAGATTTATGGTTTATATATATTGATAAGAGTGATATAATTGTGGATAAAGGAAATTTGATTTGGAGGGATTATTTATGAATTGTCCATATTGTGGAAGTGAGAGAATAGAAATTGGTATTTCATGGGGGAAAAGTTCAGAGACTGGTAATGTTGGTTTGAAATATAGCATGGGTTCAGGAATGTTTGGAGTAATTGGAGTTGTTCAGGTGTATTCTGACCTTTGCTTGGATTGTAAATCAATTTTAAGGTCTTATATCAAGGAGGATACAAATAAAAATTGGTATCATAAACCAGGAAGCCTCGGATGTAAATAACTGTCTAAGAAGTAGTCAAATGGAATTAAAAGAGGTGCAACATGAGTGAACAGATTAAGATTTTAGAAGAACGAATTTCAGCAGAGGAATACATAGACTTTTTAAAAAGAACTGACTTGGGTTCTCAATATCCAAAAGAGCGGTTCGAAAATAGAATTGCAAAACTTGTCAATACCGTTTCAATCAGTCTTGTAGCCCGAAATGAAAGTGGCGCAATTGTTGGTGTTTTGTTTGGTTTGACCGACTTCGCATATTGGCTTTATGTTACAGATTTAGGCGTTGACAGAACTTGCACAGGGCTGGGAATAGGAAGACGTCTAATGAAAACTGCCCACGAAATCGCAGGTGGCGAAAAGGATATTGCTGTATATCTGATAGCAAATGAGAATGCAATTCCATTCTACGAGAAACTTGGCATGGAAAAGTCTGTGGATGTAATGCAGTACAACAAAATTGAGTGGACAGAGTTTGTAGTAGAGTGAAAAATTGGATTTGTATAAAAAGTGTTTAACTATTTCATGGGTAGAAAATTTACAGCTGCGCCTCGGATTGACTTTGTCAATCAGCGCGATAAATCCCAATTGTGCAGTGAAGTTTATCGAAAAGAATTACAGATTTTTGCAGAAACCTTAATGAGATAATCACAATTAACGAGGTGAAATATGGCATCAAGTAAAGTATATTTAGATTTTATATTAGAACAGTTATCGGAGTTGGAAGAAATAACATATAGGGCAATGATGGGTGAGTACATCATCTATTATCGAGGAAAAATCGTTGGTGGAATATATGATGATAGATTGCTTGTAAAGCCTGTTAAATCAGCTATTTTACTTATGTCAGATGTAATTTATGAATTGCCTTATGAAGGGGCAAAAGAAATGTTGTTGGTTGATAATGTTGATAGCAAAGATTTTCTTACAAGACTTTTCGTTGCATTGTATGATGACCTTCCGAATTGAATAGCTGTGGTGAAAAGTGTAAGGTTTTCACAAATTCCAATGATGCAATGAAGTTTATTGAAAAGAATTTCTGATGAGTAATTAAAATTTTATGGAGGCAATTCAAATGAATGAGCAAGTAAAAGAGTGTATAGGAAAATATTCAAGTGAAATTATTGATATATACAATTGTTTAAGACAACTGGTTTTTGAGAGTGTCTCATGTGAACCGGAAGAAACATTATGGGCGAAATTACCAAGCTATTATGTTGGTGATTCTTTTGTAAGGTTAATTCCTTTTAAAGACCATATAAACATTGAGGCGCAGGCGGTAATTCAGCACAAGGAAGAATTATCGGGTTATAAAAT
>CAZNUK010000130.1:0-2060 GCA_964576255.1 uncultured Butyrivibrio sp. | reverse complement strand
CTCCATTGAGATGAATAACTACTACACAGTTAAACAGCTCTTTCAATTATTTGATATTGATGCAGATGACTATGACATTATGGTCAATAATGAGCTGGCAGATGAAAATACCAGGATTTATGAGAATTTTAAGATAGAGTATAAGGAAAGAGATTATTATTCTGGTAAGGAATACCTTTCATATGAGCCGGATGATGATTATGTACCATCTTATAAGAGAGAAAAAACTGAGCCTGAACCGGTAGCTGAAACTGTTTTACAGGCTGAGGATACTAATGAAATGGTATCTGAGGATGCCGGTATTAATAAAACTGAGCAGCCGACAGAAGCTGTAGCAGTGCCTGCGGCACCTGTAAATACAGAAATTGTCATTACGGTTAATGGTACTCCCGTTGTTCTTTCTGGCAAACCATCTTACTTATTCGTGGATATTTTTGATTTTTATCCATTTGATTTAAGTAAAATGGGTGGAAAAGAGCTTATAACCAAGCTTAATGGTGCCAGAGCTGAATTTGTTGGTCCTCTCTATGACGGATGTAATGCAGAAATATATTGGAAACAGTAAATACCTAATTGTTTGGAGTGAAACAAGGAATGGATAATAAGGAAAGACTAATAGAATTACAGATTTCATTTTCGCGTAAAAATATCGGAATTTTTGCAGTGTTAATTTCATACATCGTTGTAAGCATAACATTAAAAGGCGGATTTAATCCTAGTGAATGTATTCCGTGTTTTTTACTTGGTGGAATTTTACTTTTGGATGTTGTGTTTGCTTTGTTAAAGTTTTTCCATAAGACAATTGTAATTAGAGTCGTTAAATTTATTGAAATAGTTGGTATTGGTGCTTTGATTTCTTATTCCGGCTCATCCGGAATTGGCGGAGCTGTGGATTTATTTGTTTTGTCGATATATCTGCTTTCTTGCATTGAATTTGGATATATTACAGAAATGACCGAGAACTCCAATGTATTAATTAACAGCCTTGTTGTTCAGGTCCCATTTTTTGTTAAAATGGTAAGAAGCATAATACTGTATGCTCCTGATATGTATGATGCTTTTAATTATTTTATAATGGCATGCGTATCGTATGTTATTGTTTTTGCGATATTCTCATATATTAACGAAGTGCAAAGATATAATGAACAATGCCTGTATTCCAAAGATAGAATGTTAGATAGTGCCAAAGACAGTTATGGCAGAATTGCAGAAAATCAGAATAAGATGATGACTGCTAATGAGCTTCTAGGTGTTAAAAAGTATGAACTTGAGGAAGCATATCGTAAAATTAACCTGATTAACGATGATATTAATTTTCAGAACCAGATTATGAAAATAGCATCTTCAACGTTGGAGCTTAATAAGGTTATTAATAAATGCAGTGATGCCATTATCGAGAAACAAAGCGATGTGTTTTATGCCGGAATTCTTTTTAAGGACAAACGTTTTAATAAGAATTTTTCAAAACAGCTCGAAAAAATGTTAGAACCTATTGAGATGATGGAATTTATGAATTTTTTCCTTAGTGATGCATTTAGGGATGAACAGTTTAGTACGGGTGTTTTTTACGTTAATAACGAAATTTCATATGATGAATTTCCGTTTCTTGAGAGAATTGAAGCACGTTCCATTATAGTTAAGGCTCTTAAAGTCCAGGCTCAGGCAGATGAATATGAATGTGCATACATATTAATGAGTAAGTATATTAATGCATTTACAGGTAAAGAGACCTTGTATGATAATATATTAAGACAGATTGAGACTGCTGCCAATAATATCTTTATGTATAGTAGGATTAAAGATCTTTCAAATAGAGATGGTCTCAGCGGATTATATAACAGAAGATATCTAAATCTGTATTACAATGATCATTTTGTAAATGGAACTATTGATGGAATTGCCATTGCAGCACTTTTGGATATTGACCATTTCAAGAAAATTAATGATACATATGGACATCTTTTTGGCGACCAGGCAATTATTATGGTTGCAAATGTTGTTAATAGTATTGCTTCACGAAATGGTGGAATTACCTTCCGATATGGTGGAGAAGAATTTGT
>CAZNUK010000129.1:0-2105 GCA_964576255.1 uncultured Butyrivibrio sp. | reverse complement strand
ATATTCCTACCAACGTAATTTCTATTACAGATGGTCAGATTTATCTTGAAACAGAGATGTTTAACTCAGGTTTCAGACCGGCTGTTAACGCAGGTCTTTCTGTATCACGAGTTGGAGGAGCAGCACAGACTAAGGCTATTAAGAAATTAGCAGCACCTATCCGTGTGGAACTTGCTCAGTATAGAGAGTTAGCAGCATTTTCACAGTTTGGTTCTGAATTAGATGCAGATACCAAGGAAAAGCTTGCCCAGGGTGAAAGACTTAAAGAGGTGTTAAAACAGCCTCAGTACAAGCCTATGGCTGTGGAATATCAGGTAATTATAATCTATGCGGCAACCAAAAAATTCCTCTTGGATATTGAGGTTTCCAAGATTGCAGATTTTGAGAAGGAATTATTTGATTTTATCGACACCAAATATCCTGAGATTCCGGCGGCTATCAGAGAGAGCAAGGAGCTTTCAGCTGATAATGAAGAAGCGTTAGTAAAAGCTATTGAGGAATTCAAAGCTGAGTTTAAGTAATGATTGCAATGAGGTGAGTTGATTTATGGCTTCAATGAAAGACATAAAAAGGCGTAAAGAAAGTATCCAGAGCACAGAACAGATTACCAAAGCTATGAAATTGGTTGCCACTGTTAAGCTCCAAAAAGCAAGAGGCAAAGCTGAAAGTGCCAGACCTTACTTTAACGCTATGTATGATACAGTTATCTCAATGCTTGCAGGAAGCGGTGAAATAGACCATCGTTTTTTGAAGGCGGGAGATACTAATAAAAAAGCAATCATTGTCATAACAGCAAACAGAGGACTTGCCGGAGGATATAACTCTAATGTAATTCGTCTGGTAACAGAAAGTGATATTCCTAAGGAAGATGCGGTTATTTATTCTGTAGGAACCAAAGGAAGGGACTATTTTAACAGACGAGGCTACGAGATAGCCAAGGATTATTCAGAGGTAATTAACGACCCGCTGTATTCCGATGCAATGGAAATCGGCAAAGAGGTTTTAAGAGCCTTTGAGGCAGGAGAAATCGGCGAGATATATCTGGCTTACACCAGCTTTAAGAATACCGTTGTTCATGAACCAAAGCTCATAAAGCTTTTACCTGTTAACCCTGATGAATTTCAGAAACAGGAAGAAAGTAGTAATGTTCTTATGAACTATGAGCCTGACCAGGGAGAAGCACTGGATGTTATTATTCCAAAATATATGAACAGTCTTCTCTATGGAGCTTTTATGGAAGCTGTGGCCAGTGAGAACGGAGCCAGAATGACTGCTATGGATAATGCCACAAGCAATGCTGATGAAATGATTAGCGAATTAGCACTTCTGTATAACAGAGCACGTCAGGGCTCAATTACACAGGAGTTAACAGAAATTATAGCCGGAGCTAATGCAATAACATAGCTTCGAAAAACATAATCCTCACATTAAGAGGATAGAAGGAGTGAAATAATGGCTGACAAAATAATAGGTAAAATCACTCAGATTATCGGTGCTGTATTGGACATTAAGTTCAGCGAAGGCGGACTTCCGGACATTAACACAGCTATTAGAATAACTAAGGCTGATGGGGATGTATTAACAGTGGAGGTTGCACAGCATCTCGGAGATGATACCGTAAGATGTATCGCCATGGGACCAACTGACGGACTTGTAAGAGGAATGGACGCAGAATCAACAGGCGCACCGATTACTGTTCCGGTTGGTGAAAATACATTGGGAAGAATTTTCAATGTATTAGGCGAGCCAATTGATAATAAACCTGCCCCAGAGACAGAGCAGTATTTACCAATTCATCGAAAAGCACCTGCTTTTGAAGAACAGTCAACATCTACCGAAATTCTTGAAACAGGAATTAAAGTAGTAGACCTTCTTTGCCCATACCAGAAGGGTGGTAAAATCGGTCTTTTTGGTGGTGCGGGAGTAGGTAAAACCGTTCTTATTCAGGAGTTAATCCGTAACATTGCAACTGAGCACGGTGGATATTCAGTATTTACCGGTGTAGGTGAGCGTACCCGTGAAGGAAATGACTTGTATCACGAGATGCAGGGCATGCAAGCGAGCAACCGCCCGCAGGGCGGCGCTTAGCGAGTTGCTGATGAGGG
>CAZNUK010000128.1:0-2431 GCA_964576255.1 uncultured Butyrivibrio sp. | reverse complement strand
CCCTAAGTACATCCGCTTCTCCATTTAGAATCATCGCTTCCGGAAGATTTTTCAGTTGCTCTCTGCTTCCTCGGAGTGGCGAAACTGTAATTATATTTCGAGCATATTTCGATGGGATATATTGATCCCAAAACCACATCATACCTTCCCGATAAAGATAATATCCTGTCGCAAACTGCTTATATGAATCTGTACAAAAGCAAGCATTTGTTACTGGATAATACAAAAGCTGTTTCTGTATATATGGTCCTTTTCTCTCTTTTGCCAGCAAGGTCATTACAATTGCCATATTGCCACCAACACTATCCCCAGCCACCGTTAAGCTTTGTTCATTCATCTGCAAATTAAAATTGCTCAAAATTTCCGGAATTCTGCAAAGCACATCATAACACTGTTCAACTGCTATAGGATAACGTACTTCCGGCGAACGACTATATTCAGGAAAAATCAGAACAGAGCCTGTTCGTGCAGCCAGTTCTCTCACCAGTTTTTCATGGGTATGAAAGCTTCCGAAAACCCATCCTGCACCATGAATATAAAAAATAACATCTGTGTTTGCCTTCGCCGCTATGGGACAAACTATATAAACAGATAGTTTCCCCCACCTTCCTGTATCCACAATAATCTTTTGAATATTTGCAGGATACATACTGATTGGTGTACTTTGAGCTGCTTCAAGTTTTTCACGCCCCTGACATGCTGGTAATTGAAAGATAAGCGGGGTAATTGCGTTTTCGTTACATACTGCAATAGCTTCCGGTTCAAGTGAGATTCTCTTTTTCATTATATTTCCTTTTTTGGTTTTATTACTATTAATATATGCCGAAATTAACACTTTTGCTTTCAGCATTGCACAAGAATTCCCAACTATTGCTACTATGAGCCAGGACTGAATGGCATAAAAGAATCTGAAAACGCATGCTCTCCTATTTCTGTTACATTATCCGGTATTACTATTTCTTTCTCGTCTGTGAAATATTTTAATAGGACTCCATCTTTTATTACACAGCCATTTTTATACTTTAAAGTTTCATTAACATAAAATTCTACCACAGAATCTCCTTTTACACAAACGACCATATAACAATTTCTTGTATCTCCTGCTTGAGCATACAAATCTTACAATTTACTATTCTTTCTTTACCTACTGTCTTTATCTGTCCTAAATCCACGCTTCCAACTAAAATCTTATTTACACCATTCTCATCTTTATATGAATATGTTCCAGTAATTGGGACTTGAATATCCGGAATTGTCAAGGCACTGGATGAAATAATAGCACATATAAATACCGGTGACTTGAAATTATACGCATCCGATTGTAATACAACAACCGGACGAAGTTTATTTTCCTCGCTACCTACATTCTCCCTTAAGTCCACAAAATAAACTTCTCCATCTGAATCTTATATGCCATTAATCTCAAAACATTTCCTCCATCTACTTTCATAGACTTCTTCGGTACTACGACTTGAACTGACTTCTGTACGTTCAGCCATATCTTGCAATATGGGTTACTAAGGAGTAAATTCGTTCATTACTCTGCAAAGCGTACCATACAGACCTCCCCAGTTAAGGTGCGCAATCTTTCCCTCCACCTATCTGCCACATTTACACAGTGTACCTTCGAATAGTTATTGGGCTTCAGTTTGTGTTGCAACCTTACCCGATACACCATGCCTTATATGTGATTTCTGTCCGTCAGACCAGAGATTTTCCTTCCGACTTCCTTCAGATTTCACCTCACGATGAACACCCTTGTCTTTAGCTGTAAGTTTCCCACTATCAGGGCACTTTACGGACTTACACCGATTAGATTACGCCCATGCTGGGCGAACAACAAATAACCTCGGTAAAAATTTGCTTTTCACCGAGGTTTACTCCAATTTTATATACCTACTTTTTTGTTAGTTCTCCGCCATTAAGTAATATTACATATTCTATTGCTTGTTTTTTTGAAAGATATACTTTATTTTCTTCCTTATGATTAAAATATTCATTACATAAATTGTAATACTCCGTAAATATATCTACACTACACCACGAAAAAACATCCCTTCCCTTTTTTCCGCCTAATACAACATTAATAAATTCTTCACTATACTCTGTGGTAGTATCTGCAACTACAAGAAACTCATTGATATTTGAATTGACTGCATAAACATATATATATTCACCTTTATAAACAGCAAATATCCAATTATCAACTATTTTGGTACAATCCTTTTTATTTTTCATAATCACATCGCCTTCCTTATCTATGCAAAAGAAACTCTACACTTTCTTTTAATTCATCACTAAATTCTACTAAATCAGCAGTTGTAACTACACCACTATTAATCAGTGTCACAATATCATAAATCATATTTCCTTTGCTTAATTCAAGCATTACTCCCGGATGCTTCTTATCCTTTTTTATTCGTTCTTCCAG
>CAZNUK010000127.1:0-2573 GCA_964576255.1 uncultured Butyrivibrio sp. | reverse complement strand
CCCAAATCTCCGATAGTGGTAACCCCGGCTGAAATGGTGCAGATTATTATGGACCTTGAAAAAGCCAAGGAGATGGAGCAGAAGCTTAAGAAAAAGAAAGAGTTTGATTTCAATGATTATTTGGACTCATTTATGCAGGTTAAGAAAATGGGCGGACTTGGCAGTCTTATGAATATGATGCCGGGTATGAATAATCAGATGAAAGGGGCAATGGATCAGGTTGACGAGAAACAAATTGACCGAATTCAGGCAATTATCTTGTCAATGACCCCAGAGGAAAGAAGCAAGCCAAGCCTTCTTAATCCATCCAGAAAGCACCGAATTGCCAAAGGTGCCGGTGTGGATATAGCAGAAGTTAACCGATTGGTTAAGCAGCAGGAGCAGATGAAGAAAATGATGAAGCAGCTCCCGGGAATGTTTGGTGGCAAACGTGGTAGAAAAGGAATGTTTAACAAATTTCCTTTTTAATAAATTTTTAAATTAGCCTAATAGGCACACAAGGAGGATAATAAAATGGCAGTAAAAATCAGATTAAGAAGAATGGGACAGAAGAAGGCTCCTTTTTATAGAATCATCGTTGCTGATTCTAGATCTCCAAGAGATGGAAGATTCATCGAGGAAATCGGAACCTATGATCCTAACACAGATCCAAGTACCTACAATGTAGATGCAGAGCTTGCTAAGAAGTGGCTTGCAAACGGTGCTCAGCCAACAGAAGTTGTTGCTAAGATCTTCAAGCTTGCCGGAGTTGAGAAATAATTCGGCACTTGAAATAATCAGGAGGTAATTCATATGAAGGAATTAGTCGAAGTTATCGCGAAAGCACTTGTTGATAATCCTGATGAAGTAGTAGTTACTGAGACCGTTAAGGAAAGAGCAATTATTATTGAATTAAAGGTTGCTGAAAGTGACACAGGTAAGGTAATTGGAAGACAGGGCAGAATTGCCAAGTCTATCCGTGCAGTAGTTAAAGCCGCTGCTACCAAGGAAGACAAGAAGGTTATTGTAGACATCATGTAATTGATGGAAGACTAGTCAGGCTGTCCGTAAGGGCAGCCTTATGATTTTTGGAGGCAACATGGAAGATATGTTAAGAGTGGGCGTTATCACTTCTACACACGGAATCGCAGGAGAGGTTAAGATATTTCCTACCACAGATGACCCTAATCGTTTTAAAAAACTGAAAAAATGTATTATGAAAACTGAAAGAGAAACTATGGAATTGGATATTTCCAGTGTGAAATTCTTTAAAAATATGGTTATTCTTAAATTTAAGCAGTTTAATAATATTAATGAAATAGAGAAATTTCGCAATGCTGAATTATATGTCACAAGGGAGAATGCCGTGCCATTAGATGAGGGCGAGTATTTTGTATGTGATTTAATTGGCCTTAAGGTTGTAGATGAAGATGAGCAAGAAGTCGGAGTTGTAACTGATGTTTTACAGACTGCTGCCAATGATGTGTATGAAATCGAAACATCGGATGGCAAAAAACATCTATTCCCTGCAATTAAGCAGTGTATTTTGAATGTGGACCTTGAAAATTCAGTTATGAAGGTTCATGTAATGAAAGGACTTATGGATTTATGATGAATTTTCATATACTAACCCTTTTTCCGGAAATGGTTCTTAACGGTCTTAATACCAGTATCCTAGGCAGAGCAGTTAAAGAAGGTCATATAACAATTAATGCCACCAATATAAGGGATTTTGCGGGAAATAAGCATAATCATGTGGACGATTATCCATATGGTGGTGGTGCCGGAATGGTTATTCAGCCGGAGCCGGTTTTTAAGGCATACGAGGCTGCTTGTAAAAGCATGACCGGTAAGCCAAGAGTAATTTATCTCACTCCGCAGGGAAAAGTATTTAATCAATCCATGGCAGAGGAATTTGCCAAGGAGGAGCATCTTATATTCCTATGTGGTCATTATGAAGGAATTGATGAAAGAGTACTTGAGGAAATAGTTACAGACCAAGTATCCATTGGGGATTACGTACTCACCGGCGGAGAATTACCGGCAATGGTTATGATTGACGCCATTTCAAGAAAAGTACCGGGAGTACTTAGTAATGAGCTGTCATCAGAGATTGAAACCTTCTATGACAATCTTTTGGAGTATCCTCAGTACACAAGACCTGAGGAATGGCATGACAAAAAGGTTCCGGAGGTGCTTTTGTCCGGTCACCATGGAAATATTGAGAAGTGGAGAAGGGAAAAATCCTTGGAGAGAACCTTAGAGCATAGACCGGAGCTGTTGAATGATGCGAATTTAAGTAATAAAGATGTGGAGTATCTGGAGAAAATTAAATAATTTCAAAAAATACTTGCATTTTCAACATATGTGTGTTATATATTAGTAGTTGTGATTAAGTGGCGGTCCGCTGTTACATAAGTATTAAGAACGTCATATTTTAGGAGGAATAAGAATGAACGACATTATTAAGAACATTGAAGCTGCTCAGATGAAAGAATCTGTACCAGAGTTCAGAGTCGGAGATACTGTTAAGGTATCAGCTAAGATTAAGGAAGGAAACCGTGAGAGAATTCAGGTTTTCGAAGGAACTGGTA
>CAZNUK010000126.1:0-2778 GCA_964576255.1 uncultured Butyrivibrio sp. | reverse complement strand
GGTATTAAGTATTCAGGCGATTTAACTAAGGCAATCGCAGCAGGTGCTGACGTATGTATGATGGGAAGTATCTTTGCAGGTTGTGATGAGGCTCCTGGTGATTTTGAATTATTCCAGGGTCGTAAATACAAAGTATATAGAGGAATGGGTTCAATCGCTGCTATGGAAAATGGTAGTAAGGACCGTTACTTCCAGACAGATGCTAAGAAGCTTGTTCCGGAAGGTGTTGAAGGACGAGTTGCATATAAGGGCATGGTTGAGGATACAGTATTCCAGTTAATGGGTGGATTAAGATCCGGAATGGGTTATTGTGGAACTAAGACTATTGCAGACCTTAAGGAGAACGGAAGATTCGTTAAGATTACAGCTGCATCCCTTAAGGAAAGCCACCCACATGATATTCACATTACCAAGGAAGCTCCTAACTATAGTGTAGAGCAGTAAAGAAAAAGGAGAAGGGGCCGTCAATTGATGGTCCCTCTTTATATTATGAATAAAAGATTATCATATGTTTTAGGGGGCTCTGTGGTGGTGCTTGTCATTTTGATTATAGTGCTGACCATCGGAGTAGGCAAAAGAGAAGTGAATAACACACCTAAGGATAATGAAGAATCAAGTTCTGAAGATAATGCAATAATTCTTGATTCTTTTTTGGTGAGCGATAAAATAATACAAATGCTCCTTACACCTAATGAATATTCACGTCCGGGAGATTCGCTTAAAGAGGTTAATGGAGTAGTTGTCCATTATGTAGGTAACCCGGGTACAAGTGCGGAAAATAATAGAAATTATTTTGAAAATCTTAAGGATACCAAAGAGAGAAGCGCAAGCAGTCACTACATTATAGGTCTTCAAGGTGAGATTCTTCAATGTGTTCCTCTTGAGGAAATATCATATGCTTCCAATGACAGGAATTATGACACGATAGCAATTGAGTGCTGTCATCCTGATGCAACAGGTAAATTCAATTCTATGACTTATGAATCATTAGTTGAACTGACAGCGGCATTGTGCAGAACCTATGATTTGAATCCTATGACGGATATTCTGAGACATTATGACGTATCCGGTAAGGAATGTCCGATATATTATGTTGAAAATGAAAGTGAGTGGAATTATTTTCTTTTACAGGTTAATTCCAAGATGAAGGATTAAAAATATATGGTACAAAATATTTTTGAAGAACCAATTTTATCAATTGTAAATAACGATAATCTACGAAATGACCTCATTACTATTAAGGAGGGCATTACTAATTCCGGTGCAGTGGATATGCTCAAAAGTACCAAAGGTTATTCAGCAGATTTATGGACCAATCTTCTTAGTAACGAAGACCCTAAGGTGCGAAAAAACACCGCACTGATTATGGGAGCTTTGAAGGAAGAAAATTATGACAAGGCTCTTTTTGATGCTTATGAGAAAGAAGGCACACTTTTTGTCAGAAGTGCATATCTTGAGGCATTGTGCAATTATGACTATAAACAGTATTCAGAAGCACTCTTGGCAAGAATGAAGGAACTGTCGGAAGCTACTCATAAGGAGGATGAGCTGAAACATATTGCGGCAGAATTGAAGGTTCTCAGAAAAATGTTTCCAAGCGAGAAAAAACACAAAAGACATGTGTTTACAGGAACTAAAAGTCCTATAAGAGTTGTGTTGACCACCAAGAAGGATTTGATTCCTACGGTCCTTAACAAAGTGGAAGCTACGGAAGGCTTTTCGGATGCAAAAAGTGTATTTTGTGGTGTGGCAGCAACTATCACAGATTTTACAGTGGTGAAAAAACTGCGAGTATACAAGGAAATGTTAATTCCTATTAATGGAATGAAGGTTATGACTAAGGCAGAGCTTCTTAGTAAGCTTGTGGGCGGTAATCTCATGGATTTGCTTGATGTGCTTCATAGACCAAGTGATGACCCGTTTTATTTTAGAATTACAGCCAAGGATTTGGATGTGGCAACCATCGGTGCCAAGCTTGAGGCTATGTCAGGTGGAAGACTTGTTAACTCCGCCTCTGATTATGAGATTGAGATTAAGCTTATAAAAGGCAAAGAAGACAAAATAATTGCTTTTCTTAAACCATGTACTTTTGCGGACAATCGCTTTAATTACAGGGCACAGCATGTGGCAGCGTCAATTCATCCATCCAATGCAGCGGTGATTGTGGAGATGGCAAGAGAGTACCTCAAAAAAGGCGCAACAATTCTTGACCCGTTTTGCGGTGTTGGCACAATGCTTATCGAGCGTAACAAGCAGGTTAGTGCAAAGCATATGTATGGAACGGATACCTTTGGTAAAGCCATAGAGGGTGCCAGAGGCAATTCTCTGATAGCTGGTGTAGAGGCAAATTACATCAACAGGGATTATTTCGATTTTACTCATGAGCAGTTTTTTGATGAGATAATTACTAACTTTCCGGAGTTTAAGGACAGACAGGAAGCGGATGATTTTTACGGTCGCTTTTTTGCCAAGACGGAAAGTATATTAAAATCCGGCGGAGTAATTATTATGTATTCCGGCGAAAAAAATCTTATTAAGAAGCATCTCAGGCTTAATAAGAAATACAAATTACTTAGAGAATTTGTATTTAACGAGAAAGAAGACAAGAATGTTTTTGTCATTGAATTCAGGCGATAAAAATACATTGACAAATACTTAACAAAGCTATATTATTTAGTAGAAATAATTTAATTCAATCTTCAGGGCAGGGTGATATTCCCGACCGGCGGTATAGTCCGCGAGCCGTAAGGTATGAACCGGTGTGATTCCGGTACCGAC
>CAZNUK010000125.1:0-2865 GCA_964576255.1 uncultured Butyrivibrio sp. | reverse complement strand
TGAAAGCGTATCAGATTTTAAAGAGACAGCTACTCTGGAAGCGTGGCGTTGAAGCGAAGGGCTTCAAGGCACCGGAGGGCTTTGAGGACTTGGTGTTTACAACAACGAAAAATACGCCAATCAGTCCAAGAGACACAACAGTAGTAATGAAGTATATCTTTAAAAGGATTGCCTTAAAAGAACCGCAATTCAAGCCGTTATCACCGCATACACTTAGGCACACATTTGCGACAAGGTGCATAGAGAGGGGCATGAACCCGAAAACATTGCAGATTATTCTGGGACATTCTACAATCCAAATCACAATGAATCTCTATTGCCATGTAACAGACGATATGCTCATATCTGAAATGAGCAAGTTTGAAGCAGGAGCAGATATTGACAATCAACAGATTGGTGTCAAAGTGGTGTAATCCATCAATTTCATATCAAAAAATCCTTATTTTTCAAGGAAAATTCCCCACATTTAACAAAACTTTAACATTTCCCAAACTTACGAGACATCTCGCTTGAAGTTGTTATAGACTAATTATTCCTCTGGATATTCGCCGTACTCATTTGATATTTTGAAAAAGATAATACAAGCTGTGCAATCTCCTGAGGACTTTTTTCAATACCATCAAGTAACCACCGGCGAAGCATAAAATATCCGCCCCCTGCGATACAGGAAGAAATTAATTTCATCTCGGTAGTGTCAAACATATTGGAATTATTTGTATTTTGGTCCTGACTAAGCAACATATTAAAATAGTCATCAAATATACAGATAATATCCTCTTCAGAATTATTATTAATGAAGATTTTGACTAAATCCTGATGTTCATACAAATAAGAACATACATTTTCTATATATTGAGCAGGTGAATTAATAAGCATAGTCATATCATAGGATGACTTAATTCGGTCGACAAATTGTGTCTGGATTTCCTGCAGCACATCACGAGGAACATTATAATGACGATAAAATGTTGCCCGGTTAATACCTGCTTCATCACATAATTCTGATACATTAATCTTATCCAGTGGCTTCTTCTCCATAATTCGTAAGAGTGCCTCATGCAGAAGCCGCTTTGTTAATGCAATTCTCTGATTACCCTTCATATACATATCCCCGCTTTCTTAATTTTATAAAGTGTAAAACACAATATTATATAGTGTCGCTTTTACACCTTTTTTTGCAAAACTGATTGTTGTAAATGCGACATATGTCGTGTTACAGTTGTATCATTATAAGGCGATTTTGTCAAGTTGTTTTTGCCTTATAAAATACATATTTAAGAGGTTTTATTTATGAAAAACAGTTTTAACAGTATCCTTTTATTCTTTTTTGAAATCGCAGTAGGTATTCTTCTGTTAATAAATCCCATCGGATTTACCACAGGTATAATTACCGGAGCAGGAATTATACTAATTATTATTGGTATAGTGAACATAGTTAAATATTTCAAAAAAGAGGCTATTGAGGCATCCATGGGACAGTACCTTATGAAAGGTCTTGTGGCGCTACTTGCTGGTGTATTTTGCGCCTTTAAATCCCCTTGGTTTATCGCCACATTTCCGGCACTTACCATTATCTATGGCATCATTGTCCTTATTACCGGTATTAGTAAGATTCAGCTTACTGCTGATATGATTCGCCAAAAAAGTAAGAAGTGGTTCCTTGCCATTATCAGTGCAATAATTTCCATTTCGTGCAGTGTTGTAATCCTTAATAATCCTTTTACTACAACTGCTTTTCTTTGGATGTTTACCGGAATTACCCTTATTGTTGAATCAGTAATTGACTTAATTACACTAATCGTAAGTGGAAAAGAGAAAAAATCCTCAAATGAAATTTAATTTAAATGGGCAGGTATTGTTTTTATGAAAAAAAATATAAAATTGGCTCAAAACAACTTATCAAAGATTCGTAATATGAACGATAGACTTATGTCATACAATATTGAAATGACAGAAATTACTGGAGGCACTTTCTGGAAATCCTACACTCCCGGTCAGATTGCAGGAACAGAAGAATTTCATTTTTCGGGCAATCTCAGTAATTTTACTGCTATGAACGATTTAATGCAGTATTATCCTCCAATCGACCTTTATAACCAAAAGCTTCGTATGCTTGCCAAAAAACTCGGTCCCGCGTGGATACGTGTATCGGGCTCCTGGGCAACCAAAACCTATTATGATTTTGACGGAACAACTGGAGGACAGGTCCCTGAAGGCTACCAGAGTGTGCTTACCAAGGAACAATGGCTAGGTGTTCTGGACTTTGTAAAAGCCGTTGACGGAAAACTCCTCATTTCTGTAAGTAACTGTGCAGGCGACCATCCGAATGGTGGTGCTCTTGATTTAACACAGACCAAAAAGATATTTGCACTCAGCCACGAATACGGTGTAGACATTGATGCTGCTGAATTTATGAACGAACCAAATATGTTGGAAATGTCCGGTGCTCCTAAAGGTTATACCGCCGCAGACTATGCAAGAGATCAAGATATTTTTAACAGCTTTGTACGTGAGAATTATCCTAATTGCCTTCTTGTAGGTCCTTGCTCTCTCGGTGACGGAGCAATAGGCGCAATTGAGCACCAAAATATGGGAGCCGGTATTGGTGCCATGATGTCTATCTGTACCACACACGATTTGCTGAATGGCACTAAAATTCCGATGGATGTATTCAGTTATCATTACTATAATGGAATTTCCGAGCGACTTGCTTCCATGCTGCCTAGTGGTCATTGGGATGGAAACGCGGCTCACACCGACGCATATTTATCAATTGCTCCCGACAATGCAAGAACTTATGCACCTCTTAGGGATAAATATGTTCCGGGAGGACAGATGTGGGTAACCGAATCCGGCGATGCAGGT
>CAZNUK010000124.1:0-2868 GCA_964576255.1 uncultured Butyrivibrio sp. | reverse complement strand
ACAGAGAAACACTTATTGTGTTAGATGCTACAACAGGACAGAATGCATTGTCACAGCTTAAAGAGTTCAATGATATAACCAGCATTTCAGGTATTATTCTTACTAAGATGGATGGAACAGCCAAGGGTGGAATTGCAGTTGCAATTCAGGCTGAATATGGTGTTCCGGTTAAATATATTGGTGTAGGAGAGAAAATTGAAGATTTACAAAAATTCAATTCTGATGATTTTGTTAATGCACTCTTCGATATTAAGAGTTATAATGAGGAATAATGCTAGTTTATTTAAAAGGAGATTAGAACTATGTCAGACCAATTAACACTGGAAAAATTTGAAGAAGCCTCTGAAAGAGTCAAGGAGGTAACTCAAGACACACCTTTGGTGTACAGCGAGTATTTCAGTAACCAGTCCGGTAACAAGGTTTATTTTAAACCGGAAAATATGCAGTATACCGGTGCTTACAAGGTACGTGGCGCTTATTACAAAATAAGTACACTTACCGAAGAAGAGAGAAACAAAGGCTTAATTACAGCATCAGCAGGTAACCATGCTCAGGGTGTTGCATATGCTGCTAAAATTTACGGAGCTAAGGCAATTATTGTAATGCCAACATCTACTCCGATTATTAAAATTAACCGTACTAAGAGCTATGGTGCAGAAGTAGTTCTTTACGGTAATGTATATGACGAGGCTTGTGAATATGCCAAGAAGCTTGCCACAGAAGAAGGATATACATTCATTCATCCTTTTGATGATTTGGATGTGGCAACAGGTCAGGGAAGTATTGCAATGGAAATCATTAAAGAGCTTCCAACTGTTGATTATATTCTTGTGCCAATTGGTGGTGGCGGACTTGCAACAGGTGTATCTGCTCTTGCAAAGATGCTTAATCCTAATATCAAAGTAATTGGTGTAGAGCCAGCAGGCGCAAATTGTATGCAGGTATCCATGATTAAGGGAGAGGTAACCACTCTTAGCGGCGTTAGTACCATTGCAGACGGTACAGCAGTTAAGACTCCGGGTAGCGTAATTTTCCCTTACATATGTAAATATATTGATGAAATCATAACAGTAGAAGATGATGAATTAATCGTTGCCTTCCTTGATATGGTTGAGAATCACAAGATGGTAGTTGAAAATTCCGGTTTGTTAACAGTTGCTGCATTAAAGCATCTTAATGTAACCGGCAAAAAGATAGTATCAATCCTTAGTGGCGGTAATATGGATGTAATTACAATGTCCTCAGTAGTTCAGCATGGTCTTATTGAAAGAGGAAGAGTATTCTCCGTATCCGTACTTTTACCGGATAAGCCGGGTGAGCTTCTTAAGGTTGCCCAGATTATTGCAGAAGCCAAGGGTAATGTTATTAAGCTTGAGCACAATCAGTTTGTAAGTATTAACAGAAATGCCGCAGTGGAATTAAGAATAACTCTTGAGTCATTTGGACTTGAGCATAAGGAAGAAATTATTGAGGCTATGCGCAATGCAGGATATGAGCCAAAATTAGTTCAGACAAGTTTTTAATAAAATTTTAAGCTGTCAAGAAAAAATACTTGACAGCTTATTTTTTTTATTGTATATTAGCAAAGGTGTTTAATTATGGAAAAGATTTTTGAGCAGGCATTGCTGTATGATTTTTATGGTGAATTACTTAATGACCATCAGAAATCAATATACGAAGAATATGTTCTTGATAACCTTTCTCTTAGCGAGATTGCAGAAGAAAGAGGTATTAGCCGTCAGGGTGTCCACGATTTAATCAAAAGAGCGGACAGAACACTGAATGAATATGAGAATAAGCTTGGACTTATCCGTAAATTTATTAACATTAAGGATAAGGTTAACAAAATTAATGAAATTTCTGTTCAGATGAGTTCGGGTGCTGACAGAGAGAAGGCACAGAACATTATTTCCATAACTAACGAGATTTTAGATGAATTGTAAGAGGGTTTATTAATGGCTTTTGATAGTTTATCAGATAAACTGCAAAATATATTTAAAAAGCTTCGTGGCAAGGGTCGTCTTAGTGAGGATGATGTTAAGGCCGCAATGAAGGAAGTTAAGATGGCGCTTTTGGAAGCAGACGTTAACTTCAAGGTTGTTAAGCAGTTTGTTAACACTGTTACAGAGAGGGCAATTGGTCAGGATGTTATGGCCAGTCTTACTCCGGGACAGATGGTTATTAAGATTGTTAACGAAGAAATGGTTGCTCTTATGGGTAGTGAGACCACAGAGCTTGCCATTAAGCCATCAGGTCTTACGATAATTATGATGGTAGGTCTTCAGGGTGCCGGTAAGACAACCACAACAGCTAAGATTGCTGGTAAGCTCAAATCCAAGGGCAAGAGACCACTTCTTGTCGGATGTGATATCTACAGACCTGCGGCTATTGAGCAGTTAAGAATCAATGGCGAGAAGCAGGGCGTTCCTGTTTTTGATATGGGAACTGACCACAAGCCAGTGGACATAGCTAAGGCAGCTATTGAACATGCTAAGGCAAATAATAACAATGTAATTATTCTGGATACAGCCGGACGACTTCATGTGGATGAAGACATGATGAAGGAGCTTCAGACTGTTAAGGATAATATAGAAGTTAATCAGACTGTGTTGGTTGTGGATGCCATGACCGGTCAGGATGCTGTTAACGTAGCATCAACCTTTGATGAACTAGTTGGAATTGATGGTGTAATTCTTACCAAGTTAGATGGTGATACCAGAGGTGGTGCGGCTCTTTCAATTAAAGCTGTTACAGGCAAACCTATTTTGTATGTAGGTATGGGTGAAAAGCTTTCCGATTTGGAACAGTTTTATCCAGATAGAATGGCTTCAAGAATTCTTGGAATGGGCGATGTGCTTACTCTTATTG
>CAZNUK010000123.1:0-2926 GCA_964576255.1 uncultured Butyrivibrio sp. | reverse complement strand
GTGTTAGAGCTACACAGGATTATATGCTCCGCGAAGTTCAGAGAGTATATAGACTTCAGGGTGTAGACATTAACGATAAGCATATTGAGGTTATTGTACGTCAGATGCTGAAGAAAATCCGCATTGATAACCCTGGTGATTCTGAATATCTTTCAGGAATCACAATGGATGTACTTGATTTCAATGAGACTAATGAAAAGCTTATTGAGCAGGGCTTGCAGCCGGCAGAGGGAACACAGGTAATGCTTGGTATTACCAAGGCAGCACTTGCTACTAACTCCTTCTTATCAGCAGCATCCTTCCAGGAGACCACAAAGGTTCTTACCGAAGCTGCTATTAATGGTAAGGTAGATCCGCTTATCGGTCTTAAGGAAAACGTTCTGATTGGTAAACTTATTCCTGCCGGAACCGGTATGAAGAGATATCGTTCAGTTCGTCTTGACTCAGAGAATCAGGTAGAAGAGACAGTTGAGATTGCTAATGAGGTAGAAGATACCACAGAAGTAGTTGATACTGTAGAAACTGTTGAAGAAGTAATTGAAACAGTAGAAGAATAAAAATAATTAACGGGACCCGCAATTTGCGGGTCCTTGTTTATTTGAACAAAAATTCAGTGTAAACTCTTTTTGTGAATATATAAAAATGCTCATTCGTGAACAAAATGTGAATGAATTGTAAACATTTCGTTAAAATGCAAAAAAGTGAAAACTTTTACGTGTAAATTGTTACTTAGTGAGTGAAGGGGAAAAAATACGAGGAGCAAATGTATGAAAACAAGAAGAGAAGAATTAATATGTCAACTGAAGGAAATCTGTGAAGATATATTGCAGATAAAAAACGAGGAAGTGGCATTTTATAATGAAAATGCTGAGCTGTTATCTACAATTAAGGATACGATAGCAACATTAGAAATGGTGTTGCTTGATGGAATGCAAAACGATACATATATTGTTGTGGAAGATATGGAGAAACATATACATAAGATAGAGTGTAGAAATATAATGTACATTTATTCTAATGACCACAAAGTATGGATATATACAAGAGATGGGGAGATTGAATGTCGTCAGACGTTACATAAAATGGAAATGATGTTATCTGATAAAGGTTTTTATAGATGTCA
Organism: uncultured Butyrivibrio sp.; assembly: GCA_964576255.1. Lineage (GTDB taxonomy): Bacteria > Bacillota > Clostridia > Lachnospirales > Lachnospiraceae > Eshraghiella. Next base: position 1,803 of record CAZNUK010000123.1, on the reverse strand, counting down.
CAAGTCCTACCTTATTAATCTTTCAGAGGTTAAGGGATATGGAAAGGATGTAATTATAATGAGCGATAAAAAAACTGTATTTTTGGCCAGACGAAGAAGGAAAGAATTGATTAGCAAATTCAATGATTATAACCATTTACGTCAAAAAAGCGACCACTTATGTAGGAGATATTGACAGTGTTTTAATATATAATGTAAAATATATTATATAAAGAGCGTGGTGTAATACATTAATCAACGGAGGTGTTTCTATGAAAAAGAAAACTATTATTCTTTTAGTTTCTGTTGTTGTGACTGTTGTATTAATTGCCTTTTTTGCCGTTGATTATTACATACGGGATAGCGAAAGTTTTTATCCGGAGCATTTTAAAGTTGGCAAATTTGTTGCTGTAAATAATAGCGGAAGATACTATTGGTATGATGATGAAAATCAATGCTTTACCGGAGAATATACGGAAGTAAGCTTTAAGGCGAAAGGGATTATTGGTACGGAATATGATAATGACAAACGTTATAGAGTATACGGCGAAATAGTTTATGATGGCAAAGAGCTGATGGACATGGGAGACTATATAATCATAAGTACTACGGCACAAGGTGAATTGTGTACAATATATTTTAACATGATGATTACAGATACTCATTTAGATGGAAGCGGTACAGATTTTATTGATAACAGCTGTATTTTCTTGCTTGAAGAGGATTACAGTAAACCTCTCAAAATATTCTCAGATTTGGCAGGAGAAGAAAGTAAAATAGGATATTATGGAGATGATTTAGAAGAAGCCGAAGCAAGCAGGAAGCGGGAATCTGAAATTGCAGCAGAATCTAGTAAAAATTAAAAAACAGGGTCAAATGGCGAAATGCTGTTTGGCCCTTGCATATTTGTTGGAAAAATACTATAAAACCCCTTGACAGTGCTATTTTTTGAAGATATAATACAGATTGCGTGCATTAAAAGCATGGCTTATTTTTGTGCGCTTTTACTGAATTTGATTTATCAGATTCGCAACCAAGGAAAATATTTATCAGGAGGTGAAAAAGAATGCCTACATTTAACCAGTTAGTAAGAAAAGGTAGACAGACATCTGTTAAGAAGTCTACAGCACCAGCTCTTTTGAAGGGTTATAACTCACTTCAGAAGAAGGCTACAGATACTGCTTCTCCACAGAAGAGAGGTGTATGTACAGCTGTTAAGACTAAGACACCTAAGAAACCTAACTCAGCTCTTAGAAAGATTGCCAGAGTTCGTCTTTCTAACGGTATCGAAGTAACAAGCTACATTCCAGGTGAAGGACATAACCTTCAGGAGCATAGCGTTGTTCTTATCAGAGGTGGTAGAGTAAAAGACTTACCAGGAACCAGATACCATATCGTTAGAGGTACACTCGATACAGCAGGTGTTGCTAAGAGAAGACAGGCGCGTTCAAAATACGGTGCCAAGAGACCAAAAGACGCAAAATAATATTCACGTTTAAGTCGTTAGTGCCGGAGATAATTATTTTTCCTGTAGGTTGCAGGGTTAAAATAGACCGAGCGCGAACACATTTAAAATTATGTGAGTACCGATGAATTAATTTTATTAAGGAGGGAAGAACCGTGCCACGTAAAGGACATACTCAGCATAGAGATGTATTAGCAGATCCTATGTACAATAGCAAGGTTGTTACTAAGCTTATCAATAACATTATGTTAGATGGTAAGAAGGGAACAGCTCAGAAGATTGTATACGGAGCATTTAATAAGGTAGAAGAGAAGACCGGTAAGGCAGCTCTTGAAGTTTTTGAAGAGGCTATGAACAAT
>CAZNUK010000122.1:0-2930 GCA_964576255.1 uncultured Butyrivibrio sp. | reverse complement strand
TCTAATTTATCACCGGGAACAATTTCATAATGAATAACTGCCGGGGTGTTATCCTTAGTATTTTCTCTATAAATAGGGTCTTTAACTACTGATTTTCTTAAAAAACCAGATACATACCCCTGTCTTACGCCTTCATTAATAGCATCTTCAAGTACTCCATTTGTAAAATGAATTTCCTGACCTATTTTTATAAAAATAACTGCCATTCCTGTATCCTGACAAATAGGTATCATCTCTTCTCCAGCTATCTTAAGATTCTCTTGTAACTGAGAAAGAATTTGTTTTCCTAATTCACTCTCTTCTGCCATAACACATTCATCAAGTGCATTTTTCATATCAGGGGATAAAAAATGATTGGCTTCTATACACATATCTTTTATATTATTTGTTATTTCAGAAACATCTATATTTCTCATATTTTTCACCAAATCCTTGTATAAAAAAGAATCTTGCTTGCAAGCTCCTCCGCCTGCGGCGGGTCGCTTTAGCTACATCTACAACTCCGCCTCAGTGCGAATCCAAAGCGGAGCGTTTTTAATCATATAGGGAAGCTAAAAGAACTTTCCTATATGATTAAAAAGGGGTTAGGTAAATTTACCATAACCCCTTTTATTTTATTCTTCCGTTGCTTCTTCTGTATTATTTACATTGTCTGCATCCACTTCTTCTGGTGTTGCGTCCAAATCTTCTTCTCTGACTTTAGCTACCTTAGCAACTTTTACGCCTTCATCAAGATTGATTAGTTTAACACCGGAGGTTACTCGACCAAGATGTGAAATGCCTGATACTTTCATACGAATAATAATTCCTGCATTAGTTATCAACATTATTTCTCTGGATTCGTTAACAGCTTTAACACCAATTACATTTCCGGATTTTTCGTTAATCTTATAACACTTTACACCTTTTCCGCCTCTGTTTTGAACATGGAATTCATCAACAGAGGTTCTCTTACCTAAACCATTTTCAGATACTATTAAAATATCTTTACCCTGGGTATTTAACTGCATTCCAACAATCTCGTCATCCATTGAAAGATTCATACCTATTACACCCATTGCACTTCTGCCGGTTGGTCTTACATCAGTTTCTTTGAATCTGATACAGTTACCAAGCTTAGTAACCAAAATAATTTCCTTGGTCATATCGGTAGCTTTTACTTCAATAAGCTCATCATTATCTCTCAAAGTGATTGCCTGAATTCCTGACTTACGAATATTCGCGTATTCAAGACAATGTGTCTTTTTAACAATACCGTTTTTAGTTGCCATAAACAGGTATTCATTTTCTTTGATTCCCTCAACAGGAACAATGGCAGAAATCTTTTCACCCGGCATAAGCTGTAAAAGGTTAATAATTGCTGTACCTCTTGCAGTTCTGCTTGCCTCTGGTATTTCGTAAGCTTTGAGCTTATATACACGACCTTTGTTGGTAAACATAAGGATTACATGATGATTAGTGGTCATTAATAAATCTTCTATATAATCCTCTTCAATTGTCTGCATTCCCTTAATTCCACGTCCACCTCTGTTCTGACTCTTGAAGTTATCAGGTGTCATTCTCTTAATATAACCTAAGTTGGTCATGGCAATTACTGTACTCTCATCCGGAATTAAATCTTCCATTGAAATGTCAAATTCATCATATCCAATAGAAGTTCTTCTATCATCTCCGAATTTGTCTGCAATTACAGAAATTTCTTCTCTAATTACCATAAGAAGTTTTTTCTCATCTGCAAGAATTGCTTTTAGTTCGTCGATTAACTTCATAAGCTCGTTGTATTCAGCCTCTATTTTACCTCTTTCGAGTCCTGTAAGAGCACGAAGTCTCATATCAACAATTGCCTGTGCCTGTGCATCTGATAAACCAAATCTTTCAATCAAAGATGCTTTCGCAATAGCAACATTTTCTGAACCACGAATAATTGCAATTACTTCATCAATATTGTCTAAGGCAATAAGTAAACCTTCCAAAATATGAGCTCTTTCCTGAGCTTTATTAAGATCATATTTGGTTCTTCTTGTTACTACTTCTTTCTGATGTAACAAATAGTACTGAAGCATTTCAAGAAGATTTAATACCTTAGGTTCATTATTAACAAGTGCTAACATATTAACACCAAAGGTTTCCTGTAACTGAGTATGTTTATATAACTGATTAAGAATGATATTAGCATTAACATCCCTTCTTAATTCAATTGAAATTCTAATACCTTCCATATTGGACTGGTCAGAAATTCCTGTAATTCCGTCAACTTTTTTGTCCTTAACCAATTCAGCAATTTTCTGAATAAGTAATGATTTATTAACCATATATGGGAGCTCAGAAATAATAATTTCTGTCTTACCGTTAGGAAGAGTATTAATTTCTGAAACTGCACGGGTTCTTATTTTACCTTTTCCGGTTCTATAAGCTTCATCTATTCCTGAATGTCCAAGAATGGTTGCACCTGTTGGAAAATCAGGGCCCTTTACAATTTCCATTACCTCTTCAATGTCAGTTTCCCTGTCTTCTATAACACGATTATCAATAATCTTAACTACTGCACCTATTACTTCACGAAGATTGTGAGGTGGAATATTAGTAGCCATACCTACTGCAATACCGGAAGTACCATTTACAAGAAGGTTAGGATATCTTGAAGGCATTACAACAGGTTCTTTTTCAGTTTCATCAAAGTTAGGAACAAAATCAACTGTGTCCTTGTTAATATCTGCAAGAATTTCCATAGAAATTTTGCTAAGTCTTGCCTCTGTGTATCGCATAGCCGCTGCACTATCGCCGTCGATGGAACCAAAGTTACCATGACCGTCAACAAGTGGATATCTGGTATTAAAATCCTGTGCAAGCTTAACAAGAGCCTCATAGATAGATGAGTCTCCATGTGGATGATATTTACCCATAGTATCACCGACAATACGGGCACATTT
>CAZNUK010000121.1:0-3078 GCA_964576255.1 uncultured Butyrivibrio sp. | reverse complement strand
TTGCAGGGATAACGCCTTTGCCAGCGTTACGCTGTGCGTAGTCACGCAACACAAACCATCTCCACCAAACTGAAGATTACAGCCGTATTTCTGGTATAATACGTAGAAATCGTAGCTTTGCATAATCATGTAGTTGAATTCAAGGAAGCTAAGTCCTTTTTCCATACGCTGTTTGTAACATTCAGCAGTAAGCATTCTGTTAACACTAAAATGAGGACCAACCTCACGAAGAACGTCAATGTAATTTAAATCCATAAGCCAGTCCGCATTGTTAACAAGAAGTGCCTTGTCATCTGAAAAATCAATAAAACGGCTCATCTGCTTTTTAAAACACTCAACATTATGGTCGATGGTTTCCTTGGTCATCATTGAACGCATATCGTTACGTCCTGAAGGGTCACCAATCATTGCGGTTCCGCCACCGATTAAGGCGATAGGCTTATTGCCTGCCTCCTGAAGTCTCTTCATAAGGCATAATGCCATAAAGTGACCTACATGAAGGCTGTCTGCAGTTGGGTCAAATCCAATATAAAATACTGCTTTTCCTTCATTAACTAATTCTTTGATTAGTGGTTCGTCTGTTACCTGTGCAATCAGGCCTCTTGCCTGAAGCTCTTCATAAATTCCCATAAAATTTCCTCCTAATAAATCTTGGTTGCGTTAAACAGAATGCTACGTTTTTTGCGAAACTTTCGCATTCTTGACATTTGCAAAAAAAAACCTCTCAGCCTGTAGCTGAAAGGACGACTATGCCGTGTTACCACCTTTATTCCCAATGGACTCACATCCATTGGCTCTGAGAGTGCTGCTAATGCAATACTCCGACATTATAACGTATGTCAGACGTCACAGCCTACTTAGAAAATCCTTTGGGTGTGAAGCTCCAGGAGGTATTCACGATAAGCTTCTCTTGCGCCTCTCACCAACCGGCAACTCTCTGAAAGTATCTGTCGAATCGTTACTTGTTCCTATCACAGCATTTGTGTATTTATATGAATTTTAGAAGAAAGAAGAAGGAATGTCAAGGTATAAAAAATATTTTTAAAAAATTTACAAAAATACTATTGACGAACAATGTATAACGTGATAGCATTGCAACTGTACTAGAAAGGGTAGTACAGTTTGCCAAGAGGAGGACTAAGGATATGAAGAAATCATTGTTCCTGTTTTTAGCCGTAGCCGCTATAGGCCTATGTGGCTGTGGCAACAAGGAAACAGAAGAGAAGACTAACGAAGAAGCTAAGAATGTAAGCTGTAAGGAAATCTTAGAGACAGTGCTTTCTGATGCGGAAGGAATTAATACAGATTCTACACTCTTTTATGATGATGAGAAATATGAAGAGTATTTTGAATATCTGTATAATACATCTCCGGACAGAGCGCAGGATGGAGCTTATGGGTATGCTTCCCAGGCCGTTGCAGATGAGGTTACTATAATCTATGCCACCGAGAAGGATGATGTGGAAGTAATTGAGAATCATCTTAACGAGCGAATAGATAGAAGAGCCATGGATTTTGAAGGCTACAAACCGGAGGAGGTTGAGAAATTATACAACGCAGTTATTGACACTAATGGTCAGTACGTGTTTATGGTTGTCTCAGATAATCCACAGGATATTATAGATTTAATTAATGACACAATAGAAGAAAAGGAAGAATAAGATTATGAAGAAAATTATTTTTTATATTATTTCAGGAGTGCTTTTGGCAGGTATTATAGGAATGCTTGTATGGCAGTTCTTTAGAATTAATAAGCTTGAAAAACAGAACACACAGTATGAGAAGTTTGTAAAAGAGAACTTCGATTTGGATATCAAAGAATGGGATGGGGAAAAAGTCGTTTTTGATGAAGCGGAGCTTGTTGATGAAGTAAGTGATGCCATTGACAGAGCTTTTGGTATTTATGTAAGAGGCGATAATATCAGAGAGTTTGTTCAGAATCTCTATGAGGAATTCGATGACGGATATTATGATGAAATTCATGAGTTATATGACACCACTGCGATTTTAGAAGCTTACGAAAGCGGAGATACAAGTGAGCTTTCAGAAGAGGATTTATATACTCTTGAAACTGCTATTGAAATCATCGATGAAATCATTACTGATGATATGACTGAATATGAGAAGGAAAAAGCGGTTTATGACTGGCTTATAGGATATGTAACATATGATGATTCTGCATTTAACCCGTTGGGAGTTGATGTATATGAGTATAACTACTATCCATATGGAGTACTGAAGTATCATTCAGCAATCTGTGTTGGTAATGCAACCACATTCAAGTTATTTATGGATATGTTGGGAATTGACTGTATGATTATTCATAGTACTGAGGATGGAGAGCATGCATGGAATCTCGTGTGTATAGAAGATGACTGGTATCATGTTGATGTTACATTTGACTCAGGAATCGATATGGATGAACCGGGTTACGAGTATTTTAACGTTCCGGACAGCTTTAAATATGAAAGTGGATATTATTGGGATTCAGATGAGTTTCCTGCTGCGAATTCTATGAAATATTCATACATTGCCCAGGCGGCTGTTGAAATTGAGACTATGGGTGAGGTTCCACAGCTTGTAAGAGATGCCCTTGACAATAATCAAACCAAGCTTGTGCTCAAAACAGAAACAGAAATTAGTAATATGTACATACTCATTGACGAAATAGCAATGAGACTCCCAGACAGCGAATGGGTATATCTTCTTAATGAAGCAGAGAATGAAGGAACATATTATTACGTCATCGAGATTTACAAAGACGAGTACTGGGAAGATGAGTACTGGGATGATGAGTGGGAAGAATTGGAAGAGCTTGACGAAGATATTTTAGGAAAAATTGACGAGTTATTTTAGGTGAATTATGGTATTTTCAGGATTAAACTTTTTGTTCATATTTTTGCCGATTGTACTGATATTGTATTATATCTGTCCTAAAAAAGTACGTAACCTCTGGCTTATGTTAGCGAGCCTTGTATTCTATGCATGGGGAGAGCCGGTGTATGTTCTGATTATGATTGGAGCTACAATTTTTGGATATTTTATGGGCAGAATTATACAGAGGTTTTTGGATAAGGA
>CAZNUK010000120.1:0-3082 GCA_964576255.1 uncultured Butyrivibrio sp. | reverse complement strand
ACTGCTTCTCAAAGACCTATCATCTTCACATAGTTGACCGCGTGGGCGGCGGCGACAGTTTTGGCGGCGGACTTATCTATTCGCTCCTTACGGGCAAGGATACACAGTCTGCTATCGAGTTTGCCGTTGCGGCATCCGCGCTCAAGCATACTGTTGAGGGCGACTATAACCGCGTCAGCGTTGCAGAGGTCGAAAAACTCGCAGGCGGCGACGGCTCGGGACGAGTTCAGAGATAAGAGCTAAACAAAAAAGCGGAATCGGGTTTAAGGTCTACAGCCTTCAAAACAATTAAATACGTACTATCTTATAGAAAGAACAGCGGCATAAGGGATGCTGCGGTTGAATTCCTCCAGCTCTATGGCCCACAGAGCTCAAAAGAGAACGTTAAGACACTGGGAACTATGACCTATACTGTTCCTAGCGGCTATGTGTACTTTTCCTTCGATGGCATTTCTCACAATGAAAGCTACTCTAAGATTGTCGCAGTATTTGAAAATAATGGTGACTTCTACTTTATACAGGTAGAATGCCCTACTTCCAACGAGTACATGCCCGAAAATGTTTTTGAAAATTTTGTTGACACAGTAAGTTTCAATTAGAAAAAACACAAATTTATGCTAAGTGTTTTGAACAATCGCGGATGTTGTATAATGCGCCGAAAATACATTTGTAGGCACATTATACAACTCTTCCCTTATCCATCTCAATAACCTTATCACACAACACCTTAATATCCTCTTCATTGTGGCTTGTGATAATCATTGTCTTACCCTCTGCCTTCATTTCCAAAAGGAGTTTTCTTACATCTGCAATACCTTCCTTATCAAGTCCGTTCATAGGCTCATCAAGAATAAGGAATTCCGGGTCTTCCATTATCGCCTGGGCAATTCCAAGACGCTGCTTCATTCCAAGAGAATACTTTGCCACCAACTTCTTTTCCTCGCCGCTAAGGCCTACTTTAACCAGAACATCCTTTATTTCCTGTTTGCCGATTTTCTTTCTAAGGGATGCCAGATATTCCAGATTCATAATTCCGCTGTAATAAGGCAAAAATCCCGGTGTCTCTATAATAACACCCATACTCTTTGGGTACTCACAGTCCTTGCCGATTATCTTATCATTGACCTTGATGGTTCCCGTGCTATATTCCATCAGCCCGCAGATACATTTAAGAAGAACCGTTTTGCCGGAGCCATTAAGACCAACAATACCAAGGATTTCTCCCTTCTCGACCTCAAAGCTCACATTGTCCACAAGCATTCTATCTTTGTATTTTTTAGACACATTTGTTACTTCAACGTAATTCATTTATTCGTCCTCCTTCTTGAAAGCAATACCTTACCAACAACCAACACACTTGCCACAATGAGATTAGCCATCAACGAAACCAGATATTCTGACGCCCACATCTGTTGACGCATCATCCCATAGCTACTTATGTTCCAGTACTGACGGTCTTTAATTACTGAGCACAACACGGTTGTTACTCCAAACAACACTACCCACAAGCTAATCTTAATATTGCTTTTTATTGTAGTTACAGTGCAAAATATGTAATTCATATTGAAAATAAATATTCCAAACAGTAATGCCCCCTGCCAAAGCATTGTTATTTTGGCATCTGATATCAGGGCATTAACTCCCATTAAAATAAGGGAATACAATAGGCAAATCCCAAGCATTACAGCTGTGTGTCGCAAAAGCCATATTCCTCTTGATTTATAGCGATGATAGGTGAATACATACATCTTTCCGGTCTGCAGTTCCCAATAATTCTGAACTACAATGAAAATTATCAAAATCCAAAGAAGCCACTTAATTATCCCGAAAAAATCCATGTTTCCATCCGGTGCCACACCACTATTTAACATTGAATAATTCATACACGTTCCCCAAGAGTGATTTTATAATCAACTTTGCGTATCATTAATAACGCTGTAATAATACACAAAATAATAATTCCGCCAAAATATGTCATGGACCAGCGCAAATCCGTGGTTCCGGTCTGATATGACAAAAGACTATTCTCTATAAACATAAACTTGGCAATTTCCTGACCTGAAACTGTAATCTCTGCAAAATACAAAATGGATACAACTGCATATCCAAGCACCTTACCATTAACTATGTTCAGAACAAAAAGCATCATGCCCATCACACAATTGAGTAACACTTTTAACCCCATGGATATCAGCGCCACCTTCAAAGGATTAAACATATACACGATATCCTTATTTTGAAAATATGCCTGATAGCCTAACCCTACTGCATCTCCATTAAGAGCTCCTACAAATGCACTGCTCCAGATGTCCCCAGGAAAAGAATATGGAAGTGACACCAATATCGTTGTTAGCAAGCACACAATATTAAATACTATTGCGGCAATAACCATATACAGTATTTTACCCACACACCACCTGTATCTTCCTATTCGGCTTACAACATAGAGGGAATTATTATCCATAAAAGGTGCATCTGCAAATAACACCAAGGTTAATATGAACATTATAGTTGCATGAGCATTATTATTAGTAACTAAAATATAAGTCTCAAAGCAGTTAACAATTCCGCCAATTTCTTTTGCATATCCTATGTATTCCATAGACTGGTATATAGTCATTATTACTGCAAGAAGTAACACTACAATAGTTCTAATTGAGCCCTTCCAGCTCTTAAGATGCCACAGGGCAACCTTCATACAACTAAGCATTCTTTAGCCTCCTATTCCCCACCAAAAGATAAATCACACCGGACACCAAAAGCAACACCGTCTGATACACTATTACATGGACTATGGAATCCTGAACATCAACAAAAATCATATTTACAGGACTGAATTTATATCCGCCCTGCTCCATAAAAAGGTTACAGATTATATTTGCCACAAAGAATATTGCCACAGGAAGTCCCAGTGCCACATATCTATTTGGAATAATAACCGCAAACATCATTCCAATGGAAGCCCACACCATTCCAAAAATAAAACCAAACAGGCAGATATGGAACATAACAGCTTTTCCGTCCCATAAATCTATAAATCTGTTATAAATATCACAATAACTAAAATTGTTATATTCTGTCG
>CAZNUK010000119.1:0-3157 GCA_964576255.1 uncultured Butyrivibrio sp. | reverse complement strand
AGTAGAATTTATGAAGAAGTTTGAAGAGGAGAACGCATAAGACGTTCCCTTTGGTGGACTCCATCGGGAGTCAAATAATAAAAGCGTCCGCTCGAGAGTCTCTTGGACGTTTTAGGAGGATTAAATAAAATGGTTAAATATAATTGCTTAAATCCAATTTCAAATGAAGGATTAAAGCGCCTTACCGGCGATTATGAAAAAGTAGAGAACTTTGCAGAGGCAGATATTGCCCTTGTAAGAAGTGCAGCAATGCATGATTTGGAGCTCCCTAAGCAGCTTCTTGCAGTAGCAAGAGCAGGTGCGGGTGTTAATAATATTCCACTGGATAAGTGTGCCGAACAGGGAATTGTTGTATTCAACACACCTGGTGCTAATGCTAACGGAGTTAAGGAATTAGTTATTGCTTCCATGATTGTTGCTTCAAGAAATATGCTTGATGCTAACGGATGGGTAGTTGATAACAAGGACGATGAGAACATTGGTAAGACAATGGAGAAAGCCAAATCCAAATTTGCAGGTACTGAGATTAAAGGCAAGAAGCTTGGTGTTATCGGACTTGGAGCTATTGGTGTATTAGTAGCAAACTCTGCAAGTGCCCTTGGTATGGAAGTTTTGGGATGTGACCCATTCCTTTCAGTACAGAATGCTTTGAACCTTTCAGGTAAGGTTAATTTGGTTAAGACCAGAGAGGAAATCTTCCAGAGCTGTGATTATATTTCAGTTCATGTTCCTCTTTTGGATGATACAAGAGAAATGATTAACAAGGATACAATTGCACAGATGAAGGACGGAGTTATCATCCTTAACTTTGCAAGAGACCTTCTTGTATGCGAAGCAGACGTTATTGCAGCTCTTAAGAGTGGCAAAATCAGAAAATATGCTACTGATTTCCCAAGCTCAAAGCTTGCAAATACAGAGAACGTTATCGCATTCCCACATCTTGGAGCATCTACAGAAGAGGCAGAAGACAACTGTGCTGTTATGGCAGTTGATGAGCTTGTTGATTACGTTGAAAACGGAAATATCAGAAACTCAGTTAACTTCCCAGCTTGTGATTTGGGCGTATGCCACACACCTGGTAGAATTGGAGTTCTTCACAAGAACGTTTCCGGCGTTATCAGCGGACTTACTAATGCATGCGGTCAGGCTGGAGTTAACATCGAGAAGATGATTAACCAGAGCCGTGGCGAATATGCATATTCACTTCTCGATATCAGCAAAGCCAATGCACAGGATATTGCAGATGTTATTTCTTCAAAAGAAGGAATTCTTAGAGTTAGAGTTATCAAATAACAGGAGATTACGATGGCTTTTATAAAACCTTTTAAATGTATCAGACCCACCGAAGAACTTGCTTTTCAAGTAGCAGCCCTTCCATACGATGTATATAATCGTAGCGAAGCTGTAGAGGTGGTTCGTGATAACCCTTTATCGTTCCTTAATATTGACAGAGCGGAGACGCAGTTTGACGATTCTGTTGATACATACGCTGACTGCGTATACGACAAAGCAAGAGAGCTTCTTGTTAAAGCGATAGAGGACGGCGTATTTGTAGAGGATGCCGATGAGGCATACTACATATATGAATTAGTAATGGATGGAAGAGCACAGACAGGTATCGTTGCCTGTGCTTCCATCGATGATTATCTTAATAATCGAATCAAAAAACATGAAAAAACAAGAGCTGACAAGGAAGCTGACAGGATTAATCACGTTGACAGAACCGGTGCCCAGACAGGCCCAATCTTTTTGGCATACCGTGCCAATGAGGTGATTAATGAGGTTATTGCACGCACTAAGAAAAATGCCCCTCTCTATGATTTTACTTCAGAAGACGGCATTACCCATTCAGTGTGGAAAATCTCTGCTAAGGCTGACGTTGACAGCGTATTTGAGGCATTCCAGTCAATTAATTCCATCTACATTGCAGATGGACACCACAGAGCTGCTTCAGCAGTTAAAGTGGGACTTAAGCGCAGAGAGGAGCATCCGGATTATGACGGAAGCGAGGAATTTAACACATTCCTTTCAGTACTTTTTGCTGACGAACAGCTTATGATTATGCCTTATAACAGAGTGGTCAAAGACCTTAACGGACTTAGTGTAGAAGAATTCCTTGAGGCGATTTCCAAATACTTTGTTGTGGACAAATGTGGCAAAAAAGCATTTTATCCTGAGAACAAAGGAAGTTTTGGAATGTACCTTGATGAGGAGTGGTATCTTCTTACTGCTAAGGAAAGCATTACATCCGATGACCCTGTAGATGGTCTTGATGTAGCGATTCTTCAGGATTACCTCCTCACCCCGATTCTTGGAATCGGCGACCCTAGAATTGATAAGCGAATTGATTTTATCGGTGGTATCAGAGGCCTTGGTGAACTGGAGAGAAGAGTGTCCGAGGACATGACCATTGCTTTTTCAATGTATCCAACCTCCATTCACGAGCTTTTTGACGTGGCTGATGCGGATATGCTTATGCCGCCAAAATCCACATGGTTTGAGCCAAAGCTTAGAAGTGGCCTATTTATTCACAAGATTTAGGAGGTCAGATATGAACAAAGGAAAAAGCGACTTACTGACTTTTATAATAGGACTTGTTATGCTGGCAGTAGGATTCTACATCTTCAGCGCCAAAGTAACAGTTACAACTGGCTTCGGTTTTCATATCGGCAATGTAGGAATCAACGGTGGCGTTGTGGTTATCCCAATGCTTGCTGGTGTGTTCTGGTGGTTCATAACCCCAAGAAAAATTGCGCCAAAGATTCTTACCGGTATTGGTGCAGCGTTAATCGTTGCATCAGTTATTATGAATACCCGATTCTATTTCCACGACAACCTGTTCAATTACATCCTTATGTTAGTGATGATGGTTGGCGGCGCAGGACTTGTAATGAGAGTGCTGTTTAGAGGAAATAAGAAAGAGGAAAAAGAAGAATAAATAAGTACCCATTTATGGCACGTTTGCATATATGCCGTAGGTGGGTACTTTTTTATTTTGGCGAATACGTGGGTGTGAATTTGTGGCGGGGGTTAGCGTTTGCGGGGCGTGCCCTGCCTAACCCACCCTGCGGGATTGGGCAAAGCAAGCCAAAAGTAAGCTAAAATGGGGCTGTCGGGAAATAGATAGTCCATAACAGCGGAGGCTGTGACACAAAAG
>CAZNUK010000118.1:0-3159 GCA_964576255.1 uncultured Butyrivibrio sp. | reverse complement strand
CACCCTGAGCGTTTGTAAGGAACTCACCCATGAGCTTCTTCTCACCTGTAGCTGGGTCACGAGTAAATGCAACACCAGTACCACAGTCATCACCCATGTTACCGAAAGCCATTGACTGAACGTTAACAGCTGTTCCCCATGAGTAAGGGATATCGTTGTCACGACGGTATACGTTAGCACGAGGGTTGTCCCATGAACGGAATACAGCCATAACTGCTCCCATTAACTGCTCCTTAGGATCATCTGGGAAGTCTTTACCAATCTTAGCCTTGTATTCAGCCTTAAACTGAGCAGCTAATTCCTTAAGGTCGTCAGCTGTAAGCTCAACGTCCTGTGTAACTCCTCTGTCTTCTTTCATCTTGTCGATAAGCTCTTCAAAGTACTTCTTACCAACTTCCATAACTACGTCAGAATACATCTGAATAAATCTTCTATAACAATCCCATGCCCAACGAGCATTTCCTGACTTTTCTGCAATTGTATTAACAACAGTCTCATTAAGACCAAGGTTAAGGATTGTATCCATCATACCTGGCATAGATGCTCTAGCACCTGAACGAACAGAAACAAGAAGTGGATTTTCCTTATCACCGAACTTCTTACCTGTAATCTCTTCCATCTTTACGATGTACTCATTGATCTGACCCTGAATCTCGTCATTGATCTTACGTCCATCCTCATAGTACTGTGTACAAGCTTCTGTTGTGATTGTGAAGCCCTGAGGTACTGGAAGACCGATGTTAGTCATTTCAGCAAGGTTAGCACCCTTACCACCGAGAAGATTACGCATGCTAGCGTCACCTTCAGTAAACAAATAAACCCATTTGTTTGCCATTTTTGTAATTCCTCCTAAAAATATATTACTAAAAATTATAGTCATGTATCCGCCGTAGGCTTTTGTGGGAGGTGGAAAATAGTCCATCCACCACAAAAGCCCAGGGGGACTTACACTAACTCTAATATTATAGCACACGAATTAAAAATTTCAAGATAAATTAATCCACCAAAATGTAATTTTCAACATCACCAAGGCTTGTTTTGGCTTTATCAGAAGCCGATATTGACCACAATATGCCATCCTTATCCGTCAAATAGTAATATTTTCTCGAATAAATAACAGAATTTAGTGCATTTGTTACAAAAATTTTCTCTATTTTAGATGAATTGTTTTTCTTCACGTACACAGTGTTTTCCTTAAGAAAAGCTACCCCATCAGCGCCCTCTACAAGAGTAATGTCCGATACATTTTCCGCTATCACTGTGGACGTTTCTGCTATTTCATACAGACTTCCGTCTTTGTTAAGAACATAGACATTTCCTGTACTCTCCTGATACACAAAGCTGTCTTCATGCATTAACTCATATCTGGTTTGCTCGTTATTTTTTACGTGATAGAGAAAACTGCTGTCATAGTAAAAAATATCACCAGTGCCATTCCACAGTATTTTGTCCACGTTTCGGGAAATATAGCACACCAAAACCGGAGCCGTCCCGTCAAAGCTGTAACAATAATCATCCCTTAAGTAATACAACTTATCATCCAATGAATTATCCATAAGTCGCACCACCTCATCATCCACAAAATAAGCCTTGCCTAAATTCTCCACACAGTACAGCTTATTACTATCCTCGGTGTAATACACCATATTCCTGGCCGGGTCAATGTGATATTCGTTAACATCCATTGCCAGATATTTTATCTCCTCATCATAGCAAATGACGTTACGCTCATTGACAATTCCGTATTCGGCTGTGGACATCTCCACATAGAACAACCTGCCCTCATCCCCAAAGCCCGCAAGCTCTATTGCCTTGTCGCTTTTCTGAATCTCAGAAAGCTCACCTTTGGAGTTACCATAGTACAAAGTATATGTATCCACATCCTCGGCGCTTTCCACCGTTGTAAGGGCAAAATTCTTTTCCTCCACCAGACAGGCTGTGGCGTGAATATTTTGTGCCTCCACACTAAGTGCCAGACTCTCCTTGCCGTTGTAGTACCACACTCCGGCATCATCCCGATACAACAGGCATTTGAGATTCTCACTATAAGCGATAATTTCAGGATTAGAAGCCTCCACAAGCTTGGATTTATCATCCATATAAAGGTAAATTCCCTTAGGACCTACAAGAATGCAGTCGCCATTATTTTGGGCTACAATATCAAGATTTCCCTCCAAATCCCCAAAGAGACGCTCCTCCGGCTCCCTAACATTATATCCGTACCTTCCGTCAAAAATAAGAACCTCACTTCTGTCCATTTTGATAAGAATGTTAATGAGCACAATAATTCCCACCAAAAAAACTACTGCGCCACCACCAATAATAAAATACTTCTTGCGAACATCCTTAAATATCTTGTGGCTCAAAACTAATTTGGAGGTGTCCAAGGTCTCCGGCTTATCATCAAATTTCAAATCCCTGACAACCGGATTATTGGCACCACGTTTTTTGATGAATTTCTTCTTAAACCAAGCCAAGAGCTTAGTCCATTTGTCCTTAGAAAAAGTCTTAACGACTTCCCATATCTCTTTAACACGCAAAGAAAGGCTCGCCGTTTCCGACCCGCCTTTCTTATTATTCTCAGTGTCTAACGCATCATCACCAAGCATTCGCTGCTCCAAGGTGGAGTGCATAATTCCTGGTGGCAA
Source organism: uncultured Butyrivibrio sp. (assembly GCA_964576255.1). Classification (GTDB taxonomy): domain Bacteria; phylum Bacillota; class Clostridia; order Lachnospirales; family Lachnospiraceae; genus Eshraghiella. The sequence continues at coordinate 511 of CAZNUK010000118.1, read as the reverse complement.
AGCATTCTTCTTCCCCTCTCGCTGCGACTCTTCCCATTCCTGTTTACGTCTTAGGTAATCCTCATTAACGTAAATAACTCTGGCGCCGCATTTGGGGCAAGTAGACCTGCTATTATGTTCATAACCGCATTTGTCACATACCATAACAATCCTGCCTATAATCAAGACTCGCTCGCGGAGCGATTCTAATGTGAGATTTATCTCACATTAAAATACAAATTTATCCTCGAAATACTTACCTAAATCTTCGATTTTGATTCTTTCCTGAGCCATTGTGTCTCTGTCTCTTACTGTTACACAACCATCATTCTCTGATTCGAAGTCGTAAGTAACACAGAATGGAGTTCCGATTTCGTCCTGTCTTCTGTATCTCTTACCAATGTTACCTCTGTCGTCAAATTCGCAGTTGTACTTCTTAGAAAGCTCAGCGTAAATCTTCTCTGCGCCTTCATTAAGCTTCTTAGAAAGTGGAAGCACACCAATCTTAACCGGTGCAAGTGCCGGATGGAAA
>CAZNUK010000117.1:0-3576 GCA_964576255.1 uncultured Butyrivibrio sp. | reverse complement strand
GACAAATCTGGTGCGTTTATGATAAGGATAGTTTCCCAGCTGAACATTTCAATGGCGTTGTGGAGCGTGCAGAGAAGCTGAATAAAGAAAATCCGGAATTGCAGTATCATACTGCATGGAGTAATGAGTGCATTGAGTTTTGGTTTTTGTTGCACTTTGCATATTATACTGCTAACAATCACCGGGACGAGTATAAGGCGTTTTTGAATGATAAGTTCAAAGAACTTGGTATTGGAAAGTATCAGAAGAATATGCAGGATATCTTTGGGATTCTCTTAGAATATGGCAATCCGAAATTAGCGATTCGTTATGCAAAGAGAATTATAAAAGATGGAGAAGGTAAGACGCCAACAGAAATTGCGCCGGGAACAAAGGCGTATGAGTTGGTAGAGGAACTGGCGAAGTATTTGCCGGAGGAAATACAAGAAAGGATAATATAAGATGAATAAAGGTAAAAGTAAAATAATAAAGATTATTATCTCAGGTGCGTATGACATAGTTGTGGCTACAGCAATTCTATTGTTTGTGTATTGGGTTGCACAAGTTGGAATAGATAAAAAGAATTTTTACGTGCCATATGTATGTGTATATTGATTGCATTAATATCTATCAAAAATGCTATTGTTAATCGTGAGTTGAAGTTTATAAAGTTTTTAGAAACGATCTATAGTGAAATGATTAAACCACTGATTTCAATGGTGTTAACGTTGATTTTGTTCATAGTGTGTTTGGGTGAAGAAAAAAGAAGTGCATTAAATTGTGCATTAGATGTTGGGAATATGATAGTGTTGTGTGTATTTGTTGTTCCAGCTGGACTGTTTATTTATTTAGGTAGTAAATTTTTAGTATTTATATATAATAAAATTAGAAGTAAAAAACAATTATAGAATAAAACCCAATCTCCTGCATAGAATGTACAAACATCAATGCAGGAGAATTTTTTGAAAGGATATATCGAAGAACGGGGCTGTCGGGAAATAGATAGTCCCATTAAATTTTAATTTTTCCATACTTCAATGGTTTTAAGTAATTTTTCTTTGGTATCTGTATCTAATTCCATAATGGCTTCGTACAATTTTCGGTCGAGAGCTGTTTCAGTATAATCGGGTTCTAACTCTCCCACAAGTGAATCTAGAGAGCATCCCACCAAACGAGCATAGTAAGTTAATATGCGAAGTGACATTGCAGTGCGATTGTTCTCTACGTTGCTGATGTAACCTGGAGTAACACCGAGAGCTTCTGCGACTTGGTTTTGGGTTAGGTTGTGTTCGATTCTTAATTTTTTTATAAGGATTCCGTAGTTTTCTTGTTCCATAGTTGATATCTCCTGAATATATACTCATTGTAGTATAAGTATACAATAAATATCGCTTGAAATAAAGTTAGTAATAGTATAGAATATATTTAAATAGTATATAAAAGCGTGAGAAAAAGATGAAAGATAGTGTTTTAGTGGTGATTGGAGATGATGGAGAAAAAATTGTGGTAATTCCCCAAATAATATTTAAAGGTAAGAGAAGCATTTCCTGGGATGAGGTGGAAAAATATTTAATTCGTTATATCGGAAACATAATAATGATTTCGGAAACGGAGGATCTAATCTTAATCGATAGAACGTTTGTGGATGAATATACAGGGTCAGATTATACAAATAAATTGGTGGGAGCATTACCTAAAGTAAAAGCAAATATGTCTCAGGGAATTCCTCAAATGATAGAAATAGCAACAGAAAAACGATGGAAGGAGGATTTTGATAGCAAGCACAAGAAAAAAGCTGGAAAGGGGTGGTTTAGATATAACACAAGATTTGCATTACCGGTAATGAATGAAGTAGGGAAAATACTAGAATATAATGTTTTTCGAGCGGTTCTTATTGTGAGATATTCTGTAGATGGCAAATTGTATTTATATGATATTCAGAATATAAAAAAAGAAACGAGATACCCATCTTGGACAGTTCTGTCAGATGGTCAGAAACCCGCTTCTTCTAACGAAGATTATAATATGCATGAAGTAAAAATGCAAGAGTGAATTATAAAATGTCTTATTTTGCAACATTATTGCGTGATATAGGAATAAAAGGAGGAATAAACAATGAGTTGTCATGATATCGGAAGAGGATTAAATTCCGTTGTAGAAGTTGTAATTACTTTGTATGATGAAGGAAAGTTGGATACAGAAACTGCAAGAGTAATCATAGCGGCGTGTCGAAAGGGAGTACACTGGTGTGATGGAAATGAGGGCGAGGCAGTAATGTGTCTTCATAAATGTCGTTGTGGTAAATGTTTAAAAGTAGTTGAAAAGGCGGATGAGTTATTACCGTTGTGGGAAACTTCACTTTCGTGGAGAGAAGTTTCGAAGATAGCGGAACGTGAAAATGATGAATTAGCAATTGAAGAGTTATGCCGTACATGTTTCGATGAGGTTTTATATGAATATTTTGGAAACATGGAGGATGTTGCTAGAGAATATAAATATATTATAGAGCATGCAGATGAGGATTAATATCTAAGTAAAGGGGAATAAAAAAGGCGTTTTTAATGCAAGTCATATTCTATCTATTCCTTGCATAGAATGTACAAACATCAATGCAGGAGATTTTTTTGAAAGGATATATCGAAGAACGTGCTATTAAAATGGCGCAGTATATAGTGGAAACCAAATCCACTGTCAGGCAGACCGCCAAGACCTTTGGAATTAGCAAAAGTACGGTACATAAAGACGTAACCCAACGCCTTTTGCACATTAACCCAGCGCTGGCAACGGCGGCGAGAGAGGTTTTGGATGTAAACAAATCAGAGAGACATATAAGAGGCGGTCTTGCCACAAAAGAAAAATATTTGGTACAGAAATAAATGTTAAGAAAAACAGGAAATGCTCCGATAATAATTACAGGGCTTCCTGTTTTTTAACTTTAAAATGAAAAATATGAAATTTCCTCTTTTAAATTGATAAAATATTGTATATAATGCTTATGTATGCGTGTTTTAGAGTGCAATTAGGTTAAAATTTAAATATACAATTTTTTGAAAGGGGAACATTATGATTAGCACAGATATCGGAATTGATTTAGGAACAGCCAGCATCCTTGTATATATTAAGGGCAAGGGTGTTGTTTTGAAAGAGCCTTCAGTAGTGGCTTTTGATAGAGATACTAATAAGATTAAGGCAATTGGAGAGGAAGCCAGACTTATGCTTGGTAGAACTCCGGGTAACATTGTGGCAGTAAGACCTTTAAGACAGGGTGTTATTTCTGACTATACTGTTACAGAGAAGATGCTTAAGTATTTTATCCAGAAGGCATTGGGAAGAAAGATGCTCAAGAAGCCTCGTATCAGCGTATGTGTTCCAAGTGGAGTAACAGAAGTTGAGAAGAAGGCTGTTGAAGATGCAACCTATCAGGCGGGTGCAAGAGAGGTTGCTATGCCATCCTGCCGATGACCGTCCCCGCACTGGCGGATGTGCCGGAACGGCTGGAACTGGAGACAACAGATGCTGCGGCAAACGTAGAAGAAACCGAAGAAGAGGAATCGGAACAGGAAGCCGCGGTGGGTGACTACACCGACGGCGTATACA
>CAZNUK010000116.1:0-3610 GCA_964576255.1 uncultured Butyrivibrio sp. | reverse complement strand
ACGTAAAGTCTTTAACAAAAGAAAATTAATGATATTCCCTGCTTCATTTTTAGCAGTATGCAGCCATCTACTTATTCCAATTCCGATAGTTGCATATGGCGGTGCATTACTGGCAGGTCTTGTTATGTTCATCTGGTACAGTAACTTAAAAATTGTCTCCGGTTGTATTTTGTATTTCCTAGTATTTATTATTGAATCGGGAATACAAGCAATTTTTATGTGGATACCTCAGGAAATTGTTAGTAATCCATTATTTATAATCCCTGCTTTTTGGGTAACACTTGCACTATTCTATGTATTGGTCAAAATTTTGCCTATTAAAAAATTATATCATTGTCTTACCGAGCATAATATCATACTTAAACTATTATTTTTTAACACTGTACTGTTGCTAGAAATACACAATATGTATTACAAGGTTGATTCCGCATCTTATTATGCTAAGATACCTTTATATGTCGTTGTCATCTTATTTGTGATTTTTATCAATGTATACAGTATACTTACACACATTAAAATCAAAAGCCAAAAAGCTATGCTTGATGCCTACAATACTTGGCTTCCAATCGTTGAACAATTAATTTCACAGATTCGTGCAATTCAGCATAATTACGACAACGAATTGCAGACCTTCAAGGCTCTGCCAATCGTTCACAAGAATATCGATGACCTGAAAAAAGCAATTATGGATTATGTAAAACAGATTATTGATGAAGACATTCCAATGAATGTTTCATTGGAGCAGGAGCCCGACACCGAACTCCGTCTGTGTATTGAAGAACTTAACGGAAACATTGAATATACCAATAACAAATACATAGTATATTTTAATTAGAGGACTTATGAAAAACTTAAAAATCAAAAAAATAATAGTACCAATTTTAATAAATGTACTTTTGATTGCAATAACCACCTTTATATGGTTGCTTTATGCTGATAAATCAGTTATTGACCTGATACTGTATTTATTTTTGCTAAGTATTGTACTTATTTTTACGAATATAGAGTTGATTATTAACGGACGTAAACTATTCAAGCAAAAGCGTAGCCTGAAGGCTTATCGGCAATATATTCCGGTTATTAATGACCTTATAGTTGAAGTTCGTAAAAAACAGAAAAATCATATTGAAAATCTAAAACAAATTGAAAAAATTGCGGAAGAAAACGATGATTATCAGAAGCTGTCCAACGCTCTTGATGCATACAGTGACAAGCTGATTGCCGAAAATATACCGTCAAACCTTCTAAAGATTAACTACAAGCTCCTTGCCGGTGTTTTATTTATTATGATACACAAGGCGTATGAACGCAATATTACACTTAAAATCAGACTCACAGCCGTTCACTTTGCAACTAAGCTTTATGAATACCAACTGGTTGAGTTGGTTGAAATCCTAGTTGACAATGCAATAGAAGCAACCCCTTCCGGTGGAACCTGCTATCTGACTTTGGGCCAATTAAAAGACAAAATTCAGGCTAAAACCTCAAACCCCGGTCCAATTGCTACACCTGAATATATCCACAATATTTTTAAGGAAGGATACACTTCTAAAAACAATCAGCTTCGGGAACATGGTATTGGTCTTACGAAGCTTCGCAAAATAGTTAACAGCAATAATGGTGATATTATTGTTAACAATGAAATAATCGATAATGTTCAACACATTTGTTTTGAAATTAATGTATAAAAAGTCCCCCGAAAAATCGGGGGCAAAAAATTTAATTATTTAATTACTGATTTAATTCGTTTTCACAATTTTCCACAAACTTTTCAAGTGTTGTCATCAACTCTGCATTACTATAATCATCATATACACCATCAACTATTCCATATCCCAAAAGCTGTGCATTTTCCCAAAATGAGCCAGGATAATATCTCTGCGGATATGAAAAATATTGCTGATCCAAAAGGGCATTTGCCACTTCATCTGCCTTAACACTATCAGAATTCTGTGCAAATACGTTAGATGGAATCCATCCTAATTTTTCATAACATTCTAACTGTACTTCCTTAGAAGATAAATACTCTGCCAGATTAAGACATACAATTGCTCTTCCCTGGTCAGTCTGTGGTTTAACACCTAATAATGTATAACCGCAAAAGCCTGACATCTGAAATGTTACGCCATCACGACTTACGTATTGTGGAAGCTTAGCCACTGCAAAATTATCTCCGAATAATTCCATCGCTGCTTCCTTGTTCCAAATTCCTGAAACAAGAGCTGCTTCATTGCCATTAACGTTGCTACTGTTTACAAACGAAGATGATGAAGCCAACTCTATCATTTCTCTCATAGCTATCACACCCATATCTGAATCGTAGATAAGATGACAATCGGTAAACTCCTGCGAAGAATTCATTTCATATTCTAACAAACAACCTGAAGGAAAGAAAAAAGCACTCTGATACCAGCCAGAGCTAAGCTCCATGGAAAAATCTTTTCCTGCCACTTCACAATCTGCAATTATTGCTTCGAGACTTGTAGGATCTGAAATTACAGATTTATCATAATATAAGAAATATCCTGTATTTGCAGCTAACGGAAAGCTATATACATAATCATCTTCAGTAACTGCATTTACCGAAACCATATCATTATTTTCTACAATAAACTGTTCGTAGTATGTATCTGAAACATCATATGTCGCTCCTGCATTAACAATACGAGGTAACTGGTCACTGTAATACACATATAAATCCGCGCCATTATCAGGGTCATCAACCATATTTGTCACTGCATCATTAGGGTCAACTGTCTCAACTTTTACAGTATATCCACTATATATAGAGTCTGATTCAAGAAATTTTTCCGCATAATTCTGTGCAATATCAACCATCTCATATGGAACCCAGATTACTATTTCACCCTTGCCATAATCCTCAAGTGTTGGTCTGTCAAATATGTCTGCATCATCCTCTTCGTCCTCGGATGGTTCATATATGCCTTCCTCTCGTCCATAATCAAAGTAATACTGCAATTCATGCTCTTCTGAAATCAACTGCAAAACAACATGTCCTTCATGAATATCAAGTTCCACAATCTGAAGTGTACAATCATCCTTTAATTTAGATGTAAAATGAATTATATCAGTACCCAAAACAGATTCGACTTCTTCAACCATTATTTCTCCATCACCGTTAGAGGTATCAAAAAGCTCTGAAATAATTATTTCTCCATTATCGTTAACCTGAACCGGATTCGGATTCACTTTAAGCTCATCAAAATAATCACATGCAAGGGCAAGTGTTATGGCATATTTGAATTCTGATAACATTGTCATATCTCTTGCAAATCTTGCCTCTTCCACATTTGCTTCCACATTCTGTTGCAATCCGCTTAAGGTAGTCTCCTCCTCTGCCTCGGTTGTGGTCCCTTCCTCGGCATCTGTGGTCTGTTTTTCGTCCTTATCTTTGCCCTTTGGGTCGTTGGCAGTCTGTGTGCAGGCAACTAAGGAAAAAGACAAAATAATTGTCAATAAAATTGATAGTACCCTATTTTTCATCATATATCCTCCCGTAAAATAAAGAGTCCGCTTGCGGGCTCTCGCGCCGAACGCGGTTGCGCAAGCAACAACTTCCTTGCTCGCGCGAGTGCGCATCCAAAGCGGA
>CAZNUK010000115.1:0-3642 GCA_964576255.1 uncultured Butyrivibrio sp. | reverse complement strand
ATACTTCAGCAGAGATAATGAAGGAATTTAAGCGACTTAATGAAGAGGGGATGACCATTGTAATTATCACTCACGACATGGACGTAGCCGAAGGCTGCGAGAGAGTTGTAGAGATAAGCGATGGGGAAATAGTGTAAAAAGAGTAAAAAATGACCGTTCGCGCAAAAACACACCCCGTTCGCGCAAAAGCTATTGTAAAAGTTCTTCTTTGATGTAAGATGAAAATATGAGTTGATTCAGCTTATAAAAGGGACCCTGATTTTAAACGCGTTCTCAGAGCCCCAAACCAAACAGCACTTCTAGAAAAAGTACTATAGCTAATTCTACCACTTTTTCTTGTAAGTGTAAATACTTACAGAAAAGGAGGAAAGACCAATATCTAAGACTTTATGAAATTGAACTTATAGTAAATTGGTTGTCAAAAGAGGGTGCAATTGTGTTATCCTGGTTATTTACTGCCATATATATTTGGCTCTATAGAAATAATTATTATGACTTCGCAATAAGCGTTGGAATGGGAATAATGTTGACTGCATTTCTCCAACTGTGTGAAATGATTAACAGATTGGTGAAGTCAAGTACCAAAAATCGACCAAATATGCAATAAATGTGTCGTTTTGTGCATGAAGTATTGTATGGATTACTATTAAGTTCTAAACTTGAGACAGAAGTTAGTGAGAACTCGAAAATAACGAAAAGAAAGGAGATTTCACATTATGAAGAAATCAAGAATAATTTTATTGGTAACTATGTTGTTACTTGTTGCAAGCACCTGTTGTACGGTGTGGGGCAAATCCTACTCAGGGGAAGAGTATAAATATAATCAGACCTATCAAAAAACTTTTTCAGGAGCTAGGACTACTTTTATGGCTAAGGGTACAGGATTGACAGAAGCTACAGCAAAATGTTACACCGCAATTACCAATGACTACACTACATCATGTTATATGGATGCGTATGTGTATGAGATGGATATGATTTCTGGCTTGGTGAATTATGACTACAGTGTAGGTACATATGGTAGTGGCTATACACTTGAATCAGGTGATATTGCAAGAGATTACAATAATACTAGGATGTATTATGAGCATAAAGCTACCTGCTATCAGAGTCCATATCAAATGACGGAAGTGGATACATATTATTATAAAGCAAAAAATTTTAATTAAAAAAATGCCATCCTCATTCTATGAGGATGGCTGTTATTTAAAGGAGTGAAAAAGTGTGTTGCATTATATTTTAAAAGATTTTCAAAGTATGTTTAAAACAGAAAAGTATCTTGTAATATTATTGATATGCATTCAGCTTTTATCAACAATTGTTATATATTTTTCTTATGGTGTAACTAATCATTATAATACACAGATAGGAGTAACAGAAGGAACGGATTTAAGCTACTCTATACAATTGGTAAATATGGAAGAAGAATATATGAGTCTTCAGGAAATACATAACTTTCATGAATCACTAATTTTACTTTTTGAAAATAAGATAGAAGCTTTTATTACTTTGTGTGAATATGAATGTCAGGTGGGAAATAATAAGACGAACTGTTCGCTGGCTTCATCTGTAAAATATGTTGATGGCAAGTATACTGCTGGCTCCAAACATTTTTATGATGTTGTACTAGTGAAAATTAAGAATGATGCTTACATATATAACGAAGATGAATATATAATTGAACAGTTTGATAAAGAGGAACAAGTTGTACTCATGGATATATATGAATTGTCTGATGAAACCAGTATATATATAGATGATATAGAATTCAAAATTGTTGGGATATTTGACGGAATGCCTTTTGTATATATGCCTTATTCACAGATTCCAAATAATGGTGAATATAATTTAGTTGGGTTCACATTATCCAAGCCACTTCTTGAAACAGAATATGAGACACTTGTACAAGTAGTAGAACAGAGTTTTGGTGATAAAGCAGAGGTATACGAAGAGTTTAACGGTGTTAAAAATGAAAATCAATACAGAGTTTACAGAGGAATTATTGCGATTCTTTCCATATTTGTTGTAATGAGTGGATTGAATTACTGCGTTATATACACTCATTTGCTGGATAAAAGACGTAGAATGCTTGCAGCTTCCAGGGTTTGTGGATGTACCAGCTTCAAGGCTGTGATTATATATATGCTTGAGTTTTTGTCAATATCAATCTTGACGTTAATTGGGGGATTATTGATTTTCATATATGGAATTATGCCAAATATCAAGACTACATTTGAATATATGGAATACTATTTTAATGCCCAAGTATATGCTGAGATTGCACTTGTGTATGTAAGTGTGCTGATAATATTATATCTGGCTATTGTTCTTAGATATGTCAGAAAAACTCCTATCAGATTGATTAGGGAGGTGTGAAGATGCTTACGGTTGGAATTAATCAGTTTCTTAAAAATATCCGAAGGAATTTAATCACAATTTTACAACTAATACTTGTCTATGTTATTGCTATTTTCACGGTATCGACCTTTGTGGAACAGTTTACGTTGTACAGGGGAGTATCTGATTATATTGATGAGACAGGTGTTATATTGTGGAGAAATAAAGTAGGCGATGTTAATAATCTTAAAGATGAATTAGTAAATGTTAAATACATCGAAACAAAAATTGTACTTGAGGAAATGGTGGAAGAAAGGAAAGATGGTGATTTTAATTGTACCTATTATGATTTGGTTGCGTTAAGTGATGATGTGCATCATTATAAAACACCGATTTTAAAAGGAAGTAGTTGTAACAGCGGAACGTCTGAAGATGGAATAATAAGAGTAGTGGTAAGTGAGGATTTTAAGCCGACTTGTGATGTAGGAGATGTCGTAAATATTGGGAAATATACAGTAAAGATAATGGGTATATACGGCAGAAATGAAATAATATATAAAGAAGTTGGACATTCAGGAAAACCAAACTATCTTGAATGGTATAATATAGAAAATCCTTATGAAAAAGGGATTGCTCAATATTATTTGATTGCTTCTTACGAAGACCTGCAGAGAGAAGGTATGCCGTATTCTATGGGAGCGATTGTAATTGATTATGAGGATGATATTACACAGGAAGAGATGGAATACAATCAGTCTCTGCTTCAGAAAAAATATAAATACATTATTCCGGCAGATATGACAGATGCAAAGGGAGTTTATGAAACCTCAATACAGTTATTGGAAATTAAACTGGTGCCAATGCTTGTGGTGTTTTTGTTGGCATTAATTTTTGCTGTTGCGAGTATTATGGTGTCCGGTTCAATTACAGTGTATGCAGAACAGCGAACTTACGGAATATATTTCTTATATGGAAACTCGTGGAAAAGAACAATACTGCTTTCTGTAATACATTGGGCACTGGCGTCCGCTGTAGCATTAATCATATCGGTATGCGCCTGTGTTATTGTAAAAAGCGTAGGAATAGCGGAGGATTATGCACTGTTCTTTAGCCAATATCATGTGTGTGTGTTGTTGCTTATAACAGTATTGCTAATGTTAATGGCAATAATTCTTCCATATGGAATTCTTAAGAAAATGCAACCAATTAACATAATCAGAAATAATTTATAACGGAGGGCGACGAGTAACAATGATTAAATTAGAAAACATCTACAAAACCTACAACCTCGGCAAATCCAATGCC
>CAZNUK010000114.1:0-3649 GCA_964576255.1 uncultured Butyrivibrio sp. | reverse complement strand
TATTCTGAAGGTCGCGTTGTTTGTAACGTCCCGGTTCAATATAATCCGCCACAAAAACTATTTTTTCCATCAAAGACATGCCCGGTCTTCCGGTGGTATGCCATGTAATTGCATTAAGAATATCAGTATCATCAATTCCATATTCTTCTCTAGCCAAATACGCCCCAACCTTACCATGCAGTAAAAATGCATTGGCACGCTCGCAAGAGGACACTTCAATTCCATGTTCAACACAAAAAACAAGAAGTTCCTCATCCAAAGTACATTTGGCATTGTCATGCATTAGTCCGGCAATCATGGTTCTATGGATAAAATCCTCCGGCTCCCCTGTTCCGAATTTCATTGCAAGGGCTGCTGCTGTATACATAACACCAAGGGTGTGTCTGTAACGTTTTTCATTCATCACGGTGCTAATTTGTTGTTCAAGCAAGGCTAAATCAATCTTAACCATATTACCTCCCGTATAACCCGTTACTGCATATATAATCCCACACTTCACCGGAAATATATTCCTGAGGAAATTCTCCCTTATAAATCATACCCCGAAGCATAGTTGAGCTTATATCAGTTCTTGGCATTTTAAGAAAATGGGTTCTTGCACCAAAAGTCTTTGTGTATTCCTCTGACTGCTTCTGCAAATCAGTCATATCTACATCATCTCTCACTGCACAGGCAATTTCTGCTATAGAAAAGATAATTTCCGGCTTATACCACTTTGATAACCCCATATATGAGTCAGCACCAAGAATAAAAACTATATTGTCATAATTCTTTTTTAACTCTGTAAGGGTTCTTGCGGTATAAGATTTGCCTCCCAGTCTTATTTCTAAATCCGATACTTCAAAATAAGAATAATCCTTAGCAGCCAGCTTTAACATATTGATTCTGTGCTCTTCATTCGTAACATTTCTGTCCGCTTTAAAGGGCTGAATATACGTGGGCATAAAAATCACCTTGGACAGAGAAAGTTCTCTGTATGCGTAATGGGCAAGATTTATATGCGCATTGTGAACCGGATCAAAGCTTCCGCCTAAAATACCAACCTTATTCATAAGCTTTACTCTGCTTTTTTGCCCGCTTTAGGAAGCTCTATTTTGCGATTACGCTCTTCCTTAGCCGGCTTATATAAAACAATTTTTTTGCCAATAACCTGTACAAGCTGGGCTCTGGTTCTTTCTGCAATCATAACGCCTAATTCCTTAGGGTCATCTGCGCAGTTTTGCAAAACACTGATTTTGATAAGTTCTCTTTTTTCAAGTGCCTCAGATACCGCAGCTACAAACTCCGGTGTAATTGAGCTTTTACCACATTGAAAAATAGGGTCCATAGTCATTGCAAGTCCCTTTAAATATGCTCTCTGTTTAGTAGTCATATTATTTCACCTCTATTAACTGTAATACGTAAACTCTAAATCATCTCCAAGGTATACTGTGTCACCCTCTTCGATGCCAAGCTCCTCTAATTTGTCAATAATTCCCTGTTCCTTCATAAACTTCTGGAAGAAAGCAAAGCCCTTTTCATCATCCAGATTGGTGTATCCAAGCATTCTGTCAACTCTTGGTCCTTCAATTACAAAAGCATGTTTATCCGCCTTGTATACCTCAATAGGCTCGTCAGGCTTGTACATATCCTCCGGAAAATATTCCTTCTCATATACAATAGGCTCTGAAGGAAGGGTGTCAAGTATATTTCTAACTGCGTATAAAAGCTCTTTTAAGCCCTTTTTGGTGGCAGCTGAAATAGGGAACACCTTAATGCCCAAAGGCTCAAATTCAGCCTTCAATCGCTCTACAGGGTCATCATCCTCACTGTATATCAAATCAATTTTGTTAGCAGCAATAACCTGTGGTCTTCCTGCAAGTTCATCATTATACGCCTTAAGCTCTGCATTTATCTTGTGAATGTCATCAATTGGGTCCCTGCCCTCTGAGGAAGCTGCATCCACCATATGAATAATCACCTTAGTTCTCTCAATATGACGTAAGAATTCATGTCCAAGTCCAACACCTTCGGATGCACCTTCAATAAGACCCGGAATATCTGCAATGACAAATCCGTCCGCTCCGTCCAAATCCACAACTCCAAGGTTAGGATTAAGGGTTGTAAAATGATAATTGGCAATCTTAGGCTTAGCGTTACTAACCATGGACAAAAGTGTGGATTTACCCACATTAGGGAAACCTACAAGACCAACGTCTGCAATTACTTTTAATTCCAAAGTAACCCATAATTCCTTCGCCGACTGTCCTGGCTGGGCGTATTTTGGCACCTGCATAGTAGCGGTTGCGTAATTCTTGTTACCCTTACCACCTCTGCCACCTTTAAGCACCACTTCTCTCATTCTGCCACCGGACATATCAGCAATTACTTTTCCGGAAAAATCATCTCTGATGATTGTTCCCTCTGGAACTTTAATTACCAAATCCTGTCCATCCTTGCCATGGCATAATCTTTTGCCGCCTTCTTCGCCACTTTCTGCCACATATTTTCTCACATGTCTGAATTCACCAAGAGTGTTAAGTCCCTTGTCAACTTCAAAAATTATATCTCCGCCACGACCGCCGTCTCCACCGTCCGGTCCGCCTGCGGCTACAAAGAGCTCACGTCTGAAACTAACGTGACCGTCTCCGCCTTTTCCTGATTTAATAAATATCTTAGCTCTATCTGCAAACATAATAATCTCCTCGCTTAAATAGAAGAAAAGCTCCAAGTTCTAAAAAGACCTGGAGCTTAAAAATCTTACTCTTCTGATGCTACCGGATATACAGAAACCTGCTTCTTGTCTCTGCCTTTTCTCTCAAATCTTACGACACCGTCAACTGTAGCAAATAAAGTATCATCACTTCCGCGTCCAACGTTAACGCCTGGATGAATCTTAGTACCACGCTGTCTGTAAAGAATGTTTCCGGCTAAAACGAACTGTCCGTCAGCTCTCTTAGCACCTAATCTCTTAGATTCTGAATCTCTACCGTTCTTGGTAGAACCTACACCTTTTTTATGAGCGAAAAACTGAAGGTTCAATTTTAACATGAGTTACACCTCCTCGACTGTTATCTTCACATTTCCGGGATATTCGGATGCTATATTGTCAAGTCCAAGCTTCATAGAATCAAATAATAGCTTTGACTCTTTGCTCACAACTCCGTCTATCTCGAAATCAATAGTTGCTTTTCTTGCATTAACTTTCTCATTACACTTATCAGAAGTAAGCTTCTGAATGGAATTAATGGTGTTAATGACTAAAATCGAAACAGAAGCACATACTACATCTGTTCCACGCACACCGAAACCGGCATGTCCTTTTACCTGCAATCCAAAGATGTCGCCACCTTTTCTTGCGTACAATTTAATATTCGTCATATGACCTTCCTATTAAGCGTTGATTTTCTCAATCTTAACCTTAGTGAACATCTGTCTATGACCGTTCTTCTTGTGGTAACCTGTTTTTCTCTTGTATTTGTAAACAATGACTTTCTTGTCCTTGCCTTCACATACAACAGAAGCTGTAACTGTTGCGTTAGCAACTGTTGGATTACCAACAACTGTTTCCTTATCACTTACGAGAAGAACCTTATCGAATGTTACTGTTTCACCTTCAGCAACTCCGAGCTTCTCTACCTTGATAACATCGCCTTCAGATACTTTGTAC
>CAZNUK010000113.1:1583-3785 GCA_964576255.1 uncultured Butyrivibrio sp. | reverse complement strand
CAGACAAAGGAGAAACCACAGCAGGCAGAGGTTGTTGCAGTTGGACCGGGCGGAGTAGTTGACGGCAAAGAGGTTACAATGCAGGTTTTGGTTGGTCAGACCGTTATTTTTTCAAAATACGCAGGAACAGAAGTTAAGCTTGAGGATGAGGAATTCATCGTTGTAAGACAGAACGACATTCTTGCAATAGTAGAATAATTTAGGAGGATATTATAATGGCAAAGGAAATCAAATATGGAGCAGAAGCCAGAGAAGCACTTGGTAATGGCGTTAACAAATTAGCAAATACAGTAAGAGTAACACTTGGACCTAAGGGAAGAAATGTTGTTCTTGATAAGTCATACGGTGCACCACTTATTACTAACGATGGTGTAACAATCGCAAAAGAAATCGAATTAGAAGATGCTTTTGAAAACATGGGAGCACAGCTTGTTAAAGAGGTTGCTACAAAGACTAATGATGTTGCCGGAGATGGTACAACAACAGCTACAGTTCTTGCACAGGCAATGATTGAAGAAGGAATTAAGAACCTTGCAGCAGGAGCTAACCCAATCATCCTTAGAAGAGGTATGAAGAAGGCAACAGACTGTGCAGTTGAAGCAATTGCCAGAATGAGCTCTAACGTAACAGGCAAAGACCAGATTGCCAAGGTTGCAGCTATTTCTGCCGGTGACCCTGAGGTTGGTCAGCTTGTTGCAGATGCTATGGAAAAAGTATCTAACGACGGCGTAATCACAATTGAAGAATCTAAGACTATGAAGACAGAGCTTGACGTAGTTGAAGGTATGCAGTTTGACAGAGGATACGTATCTCCTTATATGGCAACAGATATGGAGAAAATGGAGGCTGTTCTTGAGAATCCATACATCCTTATTACAGATAAAAAAATCAGCAACATTCAGGAGATTTTACCACTTCTTGAGCAGGTTGTTCAGAGCAGTGCAAAGCTTCTCATCATCGCAGAAGATGTTGAGGGTGAGGCTCTCACAACTCTTATTGTAAATAAGCTTCGTGGAACCTTTAATGTAGTTGCTGTTAAGGCTCCTGGCTACGGCGACAGAAGAAAAGAGATGTTAAAGGACATTGCAGTTCTTACAGGCGGTCAGGTTATCTCAGAGGAACTTGGTTTTGACCTTAAGGATGCAACTCTTGCAGAGCTTGGTAGAGCTAAATCCGTTAAAGTACAGAAGGAAAATACAATTATTGTTGACGGTATGGGCAGCACAGATGACATTCAGGCAAGAATCGGTCAGATTAAGGCTCAGCTTGTTGAGACCACATCTGAATTTGACAAAGAAAAATTACAGGAAAGACTTGCTAAGCTTTCAGGCGGTGTTGCAGTTATCCGCGTAGGCGCTGCTACAGAGACAGAGATGAAGGAGAACAAACTTCGTCTTGAGGATGCTCTTGCAGCTACCAAGGCAGCAGTCGAAGAAGGAATCATCGCAGGTGGTGGTTCTGCATACATTCACGCATCTAAGGATGTTGAAAAGCTTGCAGAGACTCTTGAAGGTGACGAGAAGACAGGTGCAAAATTAATCCTTAAAGCCCTTGAAGCTCCACTTTACCACATTGCATACAATGCAGGTCTTGAAGGCGCTGTAATTATCAACAAGGTAAAAGAGTCAGAAATCGGAACAGGCTTTGATGCCCTTAATGAGGAATATGTTAACATGGTTTCAGCAGGAATTCTTGACCCAGCTAAGGTAACAAGAAGTGCATTACAGAATGCTACCAGTGTAGCTTCAACCTTACTTACAACAGAATCAGTTGTAGCCAACATCAAAGAAGACACCCCAGCAATGCCAGCAGGCGCCGGCATGGGCGGAATGATGTAGTGTGAAACAATGAGGAAAACAAAAAAGCTCGCCGTGCTTGCACGGTAGAGCTTTTTTATTTTCCGAATGTACAGTATGAGTAATGTAGGGCGATAGCCCGGAATTACGAATACTGAGGGCACGGGAGCTTCGAAGAAGCGGAGTGACCGGGTTTCACACGTAGGATGCGGGCGATAGCCCTACAGGAAGCGGGCACCCCACCCAACTCGAAAAAGCAAGCTTGGGAGGGGCGGCAAGGAAGCAGGCATCCCCCACCCAACTCGAAAAAGCAAGCTTGGGAGGGGTGGCAAGGAAGCAGGCATCCCCACCCAACTCGAAAAAATAAGCTTGGGAGGGGTGGCAAGGAAGCAGAAGTGCCCCACTC
>CAZNUK010000113.1:0-1483 GCA_964576255.1 uncultured Butyrivibrio sp. | reverse complement strand
GTGCCCCACTCAACTCGAAAAAGCAAGCTTGGGAGGGGCGGCAAGGAAGCAGGCACCCCACTCAACTCGAAAAAGCAAGCTTGGGAGGGGTGGCAAGGAAGCAGAAGTGCCCCACTCAACTCGAAAAAATAAGCTTGGGAGGGGTGGCAAGGAAGCAGAAGTGCCCCACTCAACTCGAAAAAGCAAGCTTGGGAGGGGCGGCAAGGAAGCAGGCATCCCCACCCAACTCGAAAAAATAAGCTTGGGAGGGGCGGCAAGGAAGTAGAAGTGTCCCACCCAACTCGAAAAAGCAAGCTTGAGAGGGGCGGCAAGGAAGCAGGCATCCCCACCCAACTCGAAAAAATAAGCTTGAGAGGGGTGGCAAGGAAGCAGAAGTGCCCCACTCAACTCGAAAAAGCAAGCTTGGGAGGGGCAGCAAGGTAGTGGACACCCCCACCCAATTCGAAAAAATAAGCTTGGGAGGGGCAACAAGGAAGCAGGAGTGTCCCACTCAACTCGAAAAAGCAAGCTTGGGAGGGGCAGCAAGGAAGCGGGCATACCCCACCCAACTCGAAAAAGCAAGCTTGAGAGGGGTGGCAAGGATGCGGGCACCCCACCCAATTCAATTTAATAAAAAATTTATAAATTACCACTTCCCTTAATTCAAAAAAATTAGTACAATAGAAAGGTATTATTAGTTTGAAAGGAGCAAGTGTTATGCTTGACGCAGTAGTTGAGTGCCTGGTATCAAGACGCAATACGATGGGAACCTACATAGCCAGATTTTTTATGTTTTTGATTGATGGTATAATGTTGGCGGCATCTATATTTATTTTGTTGTTTATACCGGGTTATTTTATTTTGGTTTGTGTATTTGCAGGAATAGGATGGTTTGTAACTTGGTTAGTTCTTAGATATACCAGAGTTGAATTTGAATATTCATTTTTTGATAATGAGCTTACGGTTGACAAGATTTACAATAAGAGTAAGCGTAAGAGAATGGGAAGAGTTTCACTTTTTAAGCTTGAGTATATTGCTCTTGCGGACTCTCCAAGATTTCAGGGTCCACAGCAGGATAAGGTGTTGAAACATGATTACTCTGCCAAGGATGCAGAACTTGTGGATTATACAATGTATTTGATTGAGGATGGAAAGCAGCCAACAATGATTACCATTACACCTAATGAAGAGCTTCTTGAAATTCTTAAGAAAAAATATTCGCGTAAATTTGTCGATTAAAAACCGTGTTGACAATTGATTGTTTTTTTGTTATATTTTAAAGAATTTTACAAGTAAAATTAAGTTGATTTAATTGAAAGGATGGAAATTGAGAAATGGGTACAATTATCGGTGAAGGAATTACATTTGACGACGTGCTTTTAGTTCCGGCATATTCAGAGGTTACACCTAACCTTATTGAATTAGGAACACAGCTTACTAAGAAGATTAAGCTTAATGTTCCAATTATGAGTGCAGGTATGGATACCGTTACTGAACATAGAAT
>CAZNUK010000112.1:0-4078 GCA_964576255.1 uncultured Butyrivibrio sp. | reverse complement strand
TTCGTCAGGCTATTACCCGTGCAATTGCCGACCAGGCAAGAACAATCCGTATTCCTGTTCATATGGTGGAGACAATTAATAAGCTTATTCGTGTTTCCAGACAGCTTTTGCAGGAGCTTGGAAGAGAACCATCCCCACAGGAAATTGCAGAGGAGATGGAAATGCCTGTTGACCGTGTAAGAGAGATTCTTAAAATTTCTCAGGAACCGGTGTCATTAGAGACTCCAATCGGAGAAGAGGAAGATAGTCATCTTGGTGATTTTATTCAGGATGATAATGTTCCTGTACCTGCGGAAGCAGCGGCATTTACTCTGTTGAAGGAGCAACTTGACGAGGTTCTTGGAACACTTACCGACAGAGAACAGAAGGTTCTTAAATTAAGATTTGGTCTTGATGACGGAAGAGCCAGAACGCTTGAAGAGGTTGGTAAGGAATTTAACGTTACAAGAGAAAGAATCAGACAGATTGAAGCTAAGGCTCTTAGAAAATTAAGACACCCTAGCCGTAGTCGTAAATTAAAGGATTATCTGGACTAATGAATTTATCAAAAAGACTTACTGCAGTGGCTGGTCAGATTACTCAGGGGAACACAGTTGCCGATATAGGAACTGACCACGGATACATACCGATTTATATGACTTTATATAAATTTTCTCCTAAGGCATATGCCATGGATGTTAATGAGGGTCCCCTTAACCGGGCCCTCGATAACATTCATAAGTATGCGTTGGAGGACAAAGTTATTACAAGACTTAGTGATGGACTAAAAGGGCTGTCAGAGGGTGAGGCACAAAGCATCGTAATTGCCGGAATGGGTGGACTTCTTACTATTAGAATTTTATCCGATTGTCCCAAGGTAGCAGCTAGCGCTGATGAGCTTGTTTTGTCACCTCATTCGGATGTTCATCTTGTAAGGGAATATCTTGCTGACAATGGCTATAATATAGTTAATGAGGATATGGTTCTGGAGGATGGTAAATTCTATTTTATCTTAAAAGTAAACCATGGCAATATGGTCATCGAAGATGAAGTGGAACAATATTTTGGCAAATATCTTATTGCAAGACGCGATGAAACAATGCGCATGTTTTTGGAAAAAGAAGAATCCAAAAGACTTTCCATTCTGGATAAAATGGCAGCCTCCAGTAATGAAACTAGAATTAAGGAGCTTCAATGTGAGCTCACAGTAATAAGAAAGGCTTTAAAATTTTATGATAGCTAGAGAAATCGTAAATATACTTGAAGACTTATGTCCTATTGAGTGTGCTTGTAGCTGGGATAATCCTGGGATGCATATAGGTCACCTGGACAAAGAAGTTAATACAGTTCTTATTGTAGTGGATTGCGATGACGCTGCAGTGACCTACGCCATTGCTAATAATGTTGATATGATTATTGCTCACCATCCTCTTTTGTTTGGTGGTATTAAGCAAATTAATGATGACAGCGTTATGGGGAAAAGGGTGTTGTCATTAATTGAAAACGGCATAAACTGTTATTGTATGCACACAAATTTTGACATTGCAGGAGGTATGGCAGAGGAAGCAGCAGTAAGAATCGGACTTATTGACTGCGAGCCTTTGGAGGAGGTTAACGAGGCACAGGGAATCGGCAAAGTTGGTAAGCTTGTGAAAAGCGTTACTGTTGCAGATTTGTGTGCAACCGTTAAAAATGCATTTGGACTTACCAATGTTATTTTATATGGCGAGAAGGATGATGTGGTTAGTCGTGTTGCCATAAGTCCCGGTTCAGGCAAGGATATGATTGCACTGGCAAAGGTTAAGGGCGCAGAGGTGTTAATTACAGGGGATATAACCTATCACTACGGCATTGATGCCGTGGCGGATGGATTAAGGATTATAGATGCGGGGCATTACGGAATTGAACATATTTTTATTAAATTAGTCAATGACTATTTAGATCAGATGTGTTCATCTCTTAAGATTATTCCGATGCCTATTAATAATCCGCAAAAAGTATTATAAAATGGGGTGATTATATGGCAGAAATGGTTTCTTTATTAGACCTTGCCAAAGCAAATCAGCATCTGTTTGATGCCGATATTGTTCTTGCCAAAAAGAACGAAAAATTAACGGAGTTACATAAGGAAGTTCCGGCAGACACCGAGATTACATGGGTTACAACAAAGGATTCTGCGGGCAATCTGGCATACAGAAGAAGTGCTACACTGATTATGCTAAAAGCAATTTATGATGTGATTCCAAGAGAACAGATTGAGAAGGTTAAGGTGGATTTTTCCCTAAGTAAGGGATATTACTGCGTTATCCGAGGTGATATTACAGTTAATGAAGAGCTTCTGGGTAAAATTAAAAGTCGAATGAAGGAGCTTGTATCAGCTGACATTCCAATTGTTAAAAAGACTGTCAGCACCGGAGAAGCAATTAAGCGTTTCCGAGAGCACGGAATGCTTGATAAGGTTGCTTTGTTCAAATACAGAAGAAGTTCTTTTGTTAATATTTATTCTATTGACAAATTTGAAGATTACTTTTATGGTTATATGGTGCCTTCAACAGGATATATCAAATGCTTTGATTTGTATCAGTATGACGAAGGCTTTGTGCTCCAGATGCCGGTTAAAGAAGCACCACATAAGGTGCCGGAATTTAAGCCACAAAATCATTTGTTTGGAATTCTTAAGGAAAACTCCGCGTGGGGTGAAGCCTTGGGCGTTGGAACAGTTGGTGAGCTTAATGATGTAATATCTACTGGCAAAATCAACGAGCTTATTCTTGTGCAGGAGGCTCTTCAAGAGAAAAAACTTGGTGAAATAGCAGCAAGAATCGCTGCCGATAGAAGCAAGAAATTTATTATGATTGCCGGTCCATCTTCATCAGGTAAGACCACAACCTCTTACAGACTGGCAATACAGTTAAGGGCTCACGGCCTTGTGCCACATCAGATTTCACTGGACAATTATTTTGTGGACAGACATTTGACACCACTTGATGAGAATGGTAATTATAATTTTGAATGTCTCGAAGCGTTGGATGTTGAGGGCTTTAACAAGGATATGACGGATCTTCTGAATCACAAAACAGTAGAGATGCCAACCTTTAACTTCAAAACTGGCAAAAGAGAATACAACGGCAAATATATGACTCTCGGACCTAATGATGTTCTGGTAATTGAGGGAATTCATGGTCTTAACGACAAGCTTTCCTACACATTACCTGCAGAGAGTAAATTCAAAATATATTTAAGTGCATTAACCCAGCTTAACGTTGATGAGCATAACAGAATTCCGACTACGGACACAAGACTTCTTAGAAGAATGATTCGTGATGCCAGAACCAGAGGCTCATCAGCACAGAAGACCATATCTATGTGGGATTCAGTAAGAAGAGGAGAAGAGCAGTACATCTTCCCATTCCAGGAGAGTGCGGATGTGATATTTAATTCCGCATCAATCTATGAGCTGGCAGCTTTAAAGCAATATGCCGAACCACTCTTGTTCAACATATCTTCTGCCGAACCGGAATATATGGAGGCAAAAAGACTTTTGAAATTCCTTGATTATTTCTTAGGAATTCCAACAGAAAACATCCCGATTAACTCTATTGTACGAGAATTTGTGGGTGGAAGCTGTTTTGAATAATGGAATGGTTGCGAAGTAACCATTCCTCGGGCACCGCCCTATCGCGAAGCGATTTTCAAATGGCGGTGCACTCCCGTAAGGCGAACGCAAATCGTCTGCCTGTGTCGCCTCAGGATTTTGGTTCTTGGGTTTAGCGAAAAAGGGAGCCATTGGATGGGAAAAATTGTATAGAGACTCCCAAAAGTCTCTATATGGCAAAAGTTGATGTATAGGTACTTTTGTTTTTGGCAAAAGTCTCTATATGAAATAAATGAAGCTATAGAGACTTTTTATAGTCTCTATACGAAAAAATGTTAAAAAAATCCCATTAGGAAAACAGTTCCGAATAACGGGAGAACAAAAAACGCTCGTGCACCGCCATTTAAAATCGCTTCGCGATAAGCGGTGCAAGTAAACGATTTACTTCGTAAATCCCTTGCAATTATTAGTAAGCTAAATGATCGCGGCCCCGATTTCGGGGGT
>CAZNUK010000111.1:0-4155 GCA_964576255.1 uncultured Butyrivibrio sp. | reverse complement strand
TATATTGAGAGAGATAGAAGTATTTGAAAATATTAAGCTGTGTACCAGCCCATATGATTTTAAGGGCGGAATGGGTCTTAGAAATTGCTGGATTGAGGATGAAAAAGGAGAAAAACTGGTGGTAGCCAACTCCTACTGGACTTTTATTGATTTGGATAAAATGGCACCTAAAAAGGTTACCAGAGAGACGATTGAGTGCTATGAGCCATTATGTCCAAAGCTGGATATGGAATATACTCCACGTAAAATAAAAATTCCTGATATAGTTGAAAAGAGGGGGCCTGTAGTTGTAAAATATAGTCAGATAGATACTAATCACCATGTAAATAACAGTCAGTATATTGCCACTGCTTTTGAGGTGCTTGGCATGACTAAGATGCCGTCAAGAATCAGAACAGAGTATAAGAAGGCTGCTGTTATGGGAGATGTGTTTTACCCTTATGTGAGTGAAAATAATGGTAATTATGTGGTAGATTTAAGAGATGAAAAGGGTACAAGCTATGCGGTTGTAGCCCTGGAAAAATAACCCCGTAAGGAGGAATTATTATGATAGAGCTTGGAAAAAAACAGGCACTTATGCTTGTGAACAAAACAGATTTTGGCGTATACCTTGGAAATAAGAACGAAAAGGTGCTTTTGCCAAAGCGTTACCTTAATTGCGAACTGGAAGCTGGTGATGCCTTGGAGGTATTTATATATAGGGATTCCAAGGACCGCCTTATTGCTACCACGGAGGAACCGTTAATAACTTTAGGTGAGGTTAAGTCTCTGAGGGTTAAGGAAATTACCAGAATTGGAGCTTTTCTGGACTGGGGCTTGGAGAAAGACCTGCTTTTGCCGTTTAAGGAGCAGACCGGAAAGGTTTCAGAAGGTAAGAGTTATCCGGTGGCATTGTATATTGACAGAAGTAACCGTTTATGTGCAACTATGAGGGTTTATCCATATCTTAGAACAAATCACGGCTATAAACCGGGAGATACCGTAACCGGAACAGCCTATGAGCGAATTGAGAAATTTGGTATGTTTGTTGCGGTTGATGATATGTATCAGGCACTTGTTCCTAATAAGGAGCTGTACGGTAATATTGCTGTCGGTGATACGGTTAAAGCAACAGTAACAAGAGTTCATGAGGATGGCAAAATCCAGCTTGCACTTAGAGAACCTGCATATTTGTCTATTAACAAGGATGGAGAGAAAATATGC
The DNA here is from genome assembly GCA_964576255.1 of uncultured Butyrivibrio sp. Taxonomy (GTDB): domain Bacteria; phylum Bacillota; class Clostridia; order Lachnospirales; family Lachnospiraceae; genus Eshraghiella. Next base: position 2,952 of record CAZNUK010000111.1, on the reverse strand, counting down.
GAGGTGCTTAAAATGAATGGTGGCAGACTTCCTTTTAACGATAAGTCGGATTCTGAGGCAATCAAGAAAGAATTTGATATGAGTAAGGCAGCGTTTAAAAGAGCCTGCGGTCATCTTTGGAAAGAAGGCAAAATAGAAATTACCCCAATGGGAATTATTTTAAAATAAGGAGATGTAATAATGTCAAAAGTAATCACTACAGACAAGGCACCAAGTGCAATCGGCCCATATTCACAGGCCATCGAAGTTAATAATATGGTATATACCTCAGGCGTGATTCCGGTGGATCCTGCTACGGGTGTTATTCCGGAAGGCGTTGAGGCTCAGGCAAATCAAGCATTTTGTAATCTTAAGAATTTGATTGAAGCGGCAGGAGCTGATATTAATCAAGTGGTTAAGACTACAGTATTTATCAAAGAGATGAATGATTTTGCCAAGATTAACGAAATCTATGCAACATATTTTAAAGAGCCGTATCCTGCAAGATCCTGTGTTGAGGTTGCAAGACTTCCTAAGGATGTGTTATTGGAAATTGAAGCTGTTGTAGCTAAATAATTGTACAGCCCCTGTTTAGGGGCTGTTGTTATTTTTTCAGAGTTCGGGCAACATTTAAGAGAAGGTCTGTTATTTCTGGAGATTCGGAGACTATATTGAATAATTCGTTAATGTTGGTGCTGCTTGGAAAATCTGTTGACAGGGGAATGTAGTCATATCCCATATGGTGATACATTTTTACCACAAGTCTGGTGGAGGGCACCTTTTTCTCTCTTTCGATTTCGCCGTAAAATTCCACGCTGATTTCAAGCTTTTCTGCAAAATCTTCCTGAGTGATTTTATTTTTTTTACGATAATCTTTAAGATTCTTTGAAATGATTTTTTTGAACTGTTCCATCACTTGTACCACACTCAAAACATATTAATTAAATTCTAAGGGAAAAAATAAAGTTTTCCATTAACTCCCAGCACGGATATACGTTGAATTACTTTACATTTAGTGAAATAGTAATTAAAATTGTGGTGAGAGGTGATAAAATGAAAGGGAAAAGTCTGTTTGAAGGTATAATTCTCAGGGTCAAAGGTGAACAACCGGAGCCCGGAGATATGCTTTGGGTAGAAAAGCATACGGGAGCGAGCTACAAGGAAGAAATCGTTGTAAAGGGCAGAAATGGTTTTCTGGGATATCCGGATACGGACAGTTATTGCCGGCTTGCTGACTATATTGAAAAAGGGAAAAGTGTTACGGTTGAAATCGTGGAAATAAAAAAAGAAGGCATATGTTACGCCTTCTTTATGGAAACCTAGCCTATAAAGAAATGTCGATGTTCCCACCAATGTTAGGTGCGACAGACATTTCCATCATCTTACGAATGCCATCGCCGGAGGTCTCTAAATTATCAAGGCTCATGGAAAGAACCTTTACAGAAACCTGTCCCTGCAACGTAGACAAATCTGTTGTTGAAGATAATGATGGAATATTCATATCCATTAGAATTCCTCCTTCTCTGCTATTCTTAAGTATATTTTACAGGATAAAATCCAATAATACAAGTTAAAAGAGTAAAAAAGGTGATTTTTTGAAAAAATATCTTAGCTTGTTATACCGCATTGCTGGGGCGGTTCTTATGGCATTTGCAGTAAAAAATATACTTGAACCGGGGCTGCTGGTTGCTGGTGGCTTTTCGGGGCTGGCCATTATTGCCAAGGAGTGGCTTGACATTCCTTTGTGGGTAACCAATGTCGTGCTTAATATACCGGTGTTTATCGTGGCTTTTTTCTGGCTTGGGAAAGGGGTTGTAATGGGGTCTTTAATTACTACCGTGGCATTCTCAGTTGCAGTTGGGGTTCTGCCACAATGGAATATATTAGAAGGGGATGTTTTTTTATCCACAGTTATGGGCGGAATGGTTATGGGAGCCGGCTTGGGAATTGTATTGCTGACGGGAGCCAGTTCAGGCGGAGTGGATATGATTTCTCTTCTGGTGAACCACAGAAACCGAAGAATGCCGGTGGCATGGGTAATGTTTGCGATAGATGCAGTAATAATTATTGCCGGAGGAGTACTGTTTGGCTGGCAAAGGGCAATATATTCCATTATATCCGTATGGCTTGTAAGTCTGGTGTCGGAAAAAATTATGAGTGGCCCGAATTACACAAAAGCCTGCATTATTGTCAGTTCGCACAGTGAAAAAATATCCGGAAGAATTATGAAAGAGCTGGAAAGGGGAATTACCGGTCTTAAGGGTCGGGGAATGTATACGGGCAGCCCAGAACTGGTGTTGTTCTGCGTTATTTCAAGACATGAAATGTCACAAATAAGGAAAATAGTATATGAGGAGGATAAAAAGGCATTTATGACCATGTGCGATGTGTCAGAAGTGATAGGAGAAGGCTTCGTGGATTGGTAAATGTGTTTAAATGCGCAAAATCAATATACAAAATGACCAATTTATTATTTTTTTTTTGGTCATTTACAATATAGTAAATTTGAAAAAAAAAGAGTATTATTAATAAATGAATTTGAGATAAACAATGCATAAGGAGGAAAGTTATGGCAAGTTTAACACTTAAAAATGTTTGTAAAAAATATGATAACGGATTTGTAGCCGTTAAGGATTTCAGCCTCGATGTTGACGACAGAGAGTTTATTATTTTCGTAGGACCTTCAGGATGTGGTAAGTCTACTACACTTCGTATGATCGCAGGTCTCGAAGATATCAGCGAGGGTGATCTTTTAATCGATGGAAAGAGAGTTAATGATGTAGAACCTAAGGATAGAGATATCGCCATGGTATTCCAGAACTACGCTCTTTACCCACATATGACAGTATACGATAATATGGCATTTGGTCTTAAGTTAAGAAAGACTCCTAAGGCTGAGATTGATAAATTAGTTCATGAGGCAGCTAAGATTCTTGGTATCGAGCAGCTCCTTGATCGTAAGCCAAAGGCTCT
>CAZNUK010000110.1:0-4179 GCA_964576255.1 uncultured Butyrivibrio sp. | reverse complement strand
GCGTCCCCCGGACGCCACTCGCCCCCGTCTCGCAATCCTGTGCTCGAAGGGTTCGGTCTTCGTTCCACTACGGTCGGCGCAAAGCTGAGGTCCACTGGACCTCATGCGCCCCCGTCTCGCGTTTATTTTGTATTTGGTGGAGCTTGAGTCCGTAGTTTGAGCACGTTTTGGCGGATTGGACCTATTTGGCAAGAAATGTGCTATAGAGACTGCAAAAAGTATCTATAGCATATTTTAGTCGCCATAGGTACTCTTGAAATTATAAGTAGGACCTGAAAGGACCTAGAAAATGTATAGAGACTTTTAAGCGTATCTATATGGTTAATATGACAAAATAGGTCCAATCCAAATGCTGGAAGTATGAAGTCGTTATTGCTCTATTTCATTTTTCACAAAAAAATTACCCTTTTCATCAAAAATTAGTGCAAAAAAGCAAACTTGTGTTGAAAAAAGTCTTTTCTTGTAGTACAATATTTCTATATTATTTTGAAGACGTGCGGAGGTATTTTATGTTCGATAAAGATGAAAAGAACGCTATAGATGTGAACAAAAAGGACGACTCCCCTAAGCTTAAGAAGCATAAGGAGAAGAAAGTTAAGGAGCCGAAGTCACCAAAGCCACCGAAGGAGAAGAAGGTTAAGGAGCCAAAGCCACCGAAGGAGAAGAAGGTTAAGGAGCCAAAGCCACCGAAGGAGAAGAAGGTTAAGGAGCCAAAGCCTGTTAAGGAGAAAAAGGTTAAAGAGCCTAAGGTAAAGGCCCCGAAGCCTGTTAAGGAGAAAAAGGTTAAAGAGCCTAAGGTGAAAGAACCTAAACCTGTTAAGGAAAAGAAGGTTAAACAGCCTAAGGATGTTGCAGCACCTGTAGTAGAGCCAGCAGTAGCACCTGTGGTTGAGCCAGTAGTTGAGCCGGTTGTAGCTCCTGTAGTAGAGCCAGAGGTAGCTGTAGCAGCAGAACCTGTAGCAGAGACTAAGGAAGATAAGCCTGCTAAAAAGGAGAAAGCTAAGAAAGAAAAAGCTCCTAAAGAAAAAGCTCCTAAAGCTAAGAAAGAGAAGAAAGCAAAAGAAGGCGATAATGGTTTTGTTCGTGTATTGAAGCTTATCCGCGATAAGATTGTGTATTTCTTTACTAAGCTTATTCCAACAGGTGTAAAATGGATTGGAAAGAAAATTAAGATATTATTTACAGAGGATTTAAAGACGTGGATTACAGATAACGATCCTAATTTAAAGTTCCCATTTATTGGAAGAATCCTTATTATTACATTGATACCGATGCTTCTTATTTTTGCATTTTCGGTATACATTACAAGAACTAATATCAGAAACACTGTTGAAGAAGAACGTCTTGTAACTCTAACAACTGCTGCATCAGCTGTTAGAAACTCATATGATTATGCATATGAGGGCGATTATAAGCTTACAATGACTAATATTTTCTACAAAGGTGATGTTAACCTTTCTACTAATCAGCAGATTGTAGATAAGTTATATGAAGAGACCGGAGTAGTTGCTACCATAAGTTATAACAGTACCAGAAAAGTAACATCTATTTTTGATGCTTCAGGTAATCGTATTGTAGGTTCCAGTGAAGATGAGGAGATTTTTGAAATCGTTTCTGCGGGTGATACATATTACGGTGTTGTAGAAATTGAAGGTGTTACATACGATGCGTATTATGAGCCGTTGCTGAACTCAGACGGAAGCTTTGTTGGTATGGTATTCGTAGGTATTGACAGAGCAAGTGTTGAAGCAAATATTTCTGCTATGACAGGTAAAGCTGTGGCAATCCTTGCAGTAATCTTTGTTATTGGAATGGTTTTGGTACCTATCGTATCAATGGATATTTCAAGTGCATTAAGAAGAACTAATAAGACACTTAAGATTGTAGCTTTGGGAGACCTTACTGTTGAGGTTAATGAAAGAGATATGTGCCGTACCGATGAGGTAGGTAATATTGCCAGAGCTACAGAGGTACTTAGAGATAACTTTAAGAATCTCCTCGGAGATATTGAGAATACAGTTGTTATTGTTAAGGATGCGGCTGAGAATGTAGATATGATGTCATCACAGTCAAGTAGAACCGTTGAGGACGTTGGACATGCAGTTGAAGAGATTGCAACAGGTGCAACAACTCAGGCTCATGATACTCAGACAGCTTCAGAGCATGTTGATAACATGGGTAACCTCATTCAGAATATCGTTGAGGAAGTTGCCATTCTTACAGAAGCAGCTAACCGAATGGGCACTGCGGAGTCTAAGGCTCAGTCCATTATGGAAGAACTTGCTGTTACAGCTGAGAGAACCAGTGTTGCTGTTGAACAGATTTCAGCTCAGACAGAGATTACCAATAAGTCTACTAAAGAAATTAGTAAGGCAGTTGAGCTTATTACATCCATCGCAAGTCAGACAACCCTTCTTTCTCTTAATGCTTCAATCGAGGCTGCAAGAGCAGGAGAAGCAGGTAGAGGTTTTGCGGTAGTAGCATCTGAGATTCAGAAGCTTGCAGAACAGTCTAACCAGTCCGCTGTTAAGATTCAGAAGGTTATTGAGGAACTTACAGTACAGTCTAATAAGACCGTTAATATTATGAAGGATGTTAAGCTTGCTGTTACTGAGCAGGAAGAGAAACTTTCAGAAACTAAGACTATTTTCGGTGAAGTTAGAGATGGTGTTCAGAGCTCACTTGTTGAGATTGAAAGCATTAGTGGCAAGAGTACAGACCTTTCTTCAAGAAAAGAATATGTGGTTGATCTTATTGATGGACTTTCAGCAATTTCAGAAGAAAATGCAGCAAGTACTCAGGAGACAATGGCTTCTACAGAAGAACTTTCATCTATGATGATTGAACTTGCAGCATCAGCTAATAAGCTTAACGAAATGGCTGCTGTACTTGAAGAGGATATTAAGAAATTTACAATTTAGTATCAAATAAAAGCTATGGATGTTGTTGCATCCATAGCTTTTTTTAAGTATAATGGTAGTAGTGTTTGCATTTGGGCAAAAAACAAAGAGGATTCATGCAGCTGAATCCTCCTGTCAGGAGATAGAAACTATTGCTATGACATAAATGCAATGCTCAAGTACATTTACGTCTTACGTTACTATTATATTAACCTATGTAAATGTTTATGTAAAACAATATATTTTCACTGTATAGATGAATATTTTTCATCATAAGAGGAGGGCAATATGACCTTATTTTCTTACAAGGTTTTTTTAACTACAGTTGAGCAGATGAACTTTAGAAGAGCAGCAGACATTCTTAATCTGACACCTTCTGCGGTAAGCCATTGTATTAGTAATATGGAAGAAGAACTTGGTTTTCCCTTGTTTGTTCGCAAAAAAAATAAAATAACACTTACATCCAATGCGGAAATCCTTTTGCAATATGTAAGACAACTATTGAAGACAGAAGACATAGTTAACCAGGCAATTGATGAGCTTAAGGGCCTTCAAAGAGGAATTGTCAGACTGGGGTGTTTTAACAGCGTCTGCACTAAGTGGATTCCGGAATTAGTTAAGGAATTTTCTGAAACATATCCGGGAATTGAGATTGAAATATTTCAGGGTACTTACAACGATATTGTTGGCTGGCTCACAACAGGCGAGATTGATATTGGATTTTTGTCCACCTCAAGTGCGGGAAATATTCCTATTGAACCACTCTATAATGACCAGTTAATGGCAGTGACACCTAAAGGATTCTACGAAAAAAATAAAAAGTTTGTAACTATAGAGGAATTGTCAAATTGCCAGTTTGTTCAGCCTATGGAGAACTGTGATGCAGACAGCCAGAATCTTTTCAGAGAATGTGGCTATAATGCGAAATCTCTTTGTCATGTAATAGATGATTTGTCCATTCTTACTATGGTGGAGGCGGGTTTCGGTGTGTGTATTCTTCCCAAAATGGTAGTTGATTGCTTTGAACTTAAGGTGGATGTGTATCCTGTTGAGCCACATAATTATCGTGTTATAGGTGTGGCTTGTTACGACCCATCTCGTTCTGTCCCGGCGGTGCAGAAATTGTATCAATTAATTTTGGACAAGTACAAACAAATTTGAAAAAGTTATTGACATTTATTCAACAAATCAGTATAATATAACTTGCGTTGTGAGTGACGCAAGTAAATGCGCGAGTGGCTCAGTGGTGGAGCGTCTCCTTGCCAAGGAGAAGGTCGCG
>CAZNUK010000109.1:1071-4302 GCA_964576255.1 uncultured Butyrivibrio sp. | reverse complement strand
AACACATATCATCTTCATTTAAGACCGGGAGATGAGGTTGTCAGAGATATGGGCGGACTTCATAAATTTATGAATTGGGACAGACCGATTCTTACCGATTCAGGTGGGTTTCAGGTGTTTTCTCTTGCCGGACTTCGTAAAATCAAAGAAGAAGGCGTGTCCTTTAGTTCTCACATTGATGGGCGCAAGATTTTTATGGGACCGGAGGAAAGTATGCAGATACAATCCAATCTCGGTTCAACAATTGCAATGGCTTTTGATGAATGCATTGAAAATCCTGCACCAAGGGAATATGTAGAAAAATCAGTTGACAGAACCACAAGGTGGCTTGTAAGATGTAAGAATGAAATGGCAAGATTAAATTCTCTTCCTGATACAGTTAATCCAAATCAGCTTTTGTTTGGAATTAATCAGGGCGGAACCTACGATGACATCAGAATCAGACATGCTAAGGAAATAGCTGCGTTGGATTTGGATGGATATGCAGTAGGAGGACTTGCCGTGGGAGAATCCCATGAGGAGATGTACAGAATTCTTGATTCTGTTGTACCTCACTTGCCGGAAAATAAGCCCACATATCTTATGGGGGTTGGTACTCCGGCTAATATTCTTGAAGCTGTTGACAGAGGTGTTGACTTCTTCGATTGTGTATATCCAAGCAGAAATGGACGTCATGGTCATGTGTATACTCATTTTGGCAAGCTTAATTTGTTTAACTCCCGATATGAGAAGGATATGTCACCTATTGAAGAGGGCTGTAATTGTCCAGCGTGCCGTAATTACAGCAGAGCTTATATCAGACATCTGTTAAAGGCTAAGGAGATGTTAGGAATGAGACTTTGTGTTCTTCATAATCTGTATTTTTATAATCACCTTATGGAGGAGATAAGACTTGCTATAGACGAGGATCGCTATAGTGAATTTAAGAAAAAGACCTTAGAGGGTCTTAATAGCAATTCTGCAAAGTAGAAGATATTTAGGAGGAAATTATTATGATTTTAGCAGCAACAGGAGTAAAGGATATTTTAATGATACTTGTATACATTGTTGTATTCATTGCATTAATGTACTTCCTTGCAATCAGACCACAGAAAAAGGAGCAGAAAAAGCAGCAGGAGCTTTTGGATTCCATGGAAGTGGATGACTGCGTACTTACCACAAGCGGATTTTACGGAGTAGTTATTGATATTACCGATGATACGGTAATTGTTGAATTTGGTAGCAATAAGAACTGCAGAATTCCAATGCAGAAAAGTGCAATTGTTCAGATTGAAAAAGCAGAGAAGTAAGGGCAAAACTTATTGTTGATATTTTTAATGAAATAATATAAATAATTAGTTTGTGTGTGTTACGCGGATGAGCATCGGAGCGGGGCTCCGGTGCCATTTTTATGTGCAGGTGTGGGTGGGACTTATGTCCAATTCGCAACATACTCTGCTGAACGAATTGGACCTATTTGAAGCAAGTGAAGCTATAGAGACCGGCAAAAGTCTCTATAGAGATTTTTCTTCTTTCCAGGTCCGGTTTTCAAAACGGAAAGTCTCTATAGCTTCGTTTTGGAGCCATAGAGACTTTCTCGGGTCTCTATACATAAAAAATATTCAAATAGGTCCCGTTACACCGCGTCGCCCGTCAAGCTCGTTGCCCGTCAAGCGCGTCGCCCGTCAAGCTCGTTGCCCGTCAAGCGCGTCGCCCGTCAAGCGCGTCGCCCCTCAAGCGCGTCGCCCGTCAAGAGTGTTGTCCGTCAAGCGCGTCGCCCGTCAAGCGCGTCGCGCTCTTCGGGGGTGGGTAGCAGAAGCAAGAAAATGACGAAAATGCCCAAAAAGTCAAAAAGAGGTACAATACATGCGTTACTATATGTTTAACAAGCCTGGTGGCTGTATTACAGCTAGAAAAGATGACCGGCACAAAACTGTATTTGATTATTTGACGGACCTTGATACAGAAGGTCTTTTTCCTGTTGGAAGACTTGATAAGGATACAGAAGGCCTTTTAATAATTACGGATGATGGTCAGTGGAATGAAAAAATAATGCAGCCTGATATGAAGGTGCCTAAGAGATACTTCTTTTGCGCAACCAACCCCTTGTCAGAGGAGGCAAAGTTAAGAATCGAGACGGGGGTGGAGATATTGGAGGGTGCACCGAAAACTTCCCCTGCCAAGCTTGAAATAATAGAAGAAGGATTTTACAGAGATTTGGAGGGCAATACAGAATATGACCTGCCAAAAGACCTTCTGCCGGCAAGATATAATCCAATGGTAAGCTTTGGGTATCTTACCATTAGAGAGGGGAAAAAACATCAAGTCAAAAGGATGCTTCGTTCAGAAGGTTCAAGGGTGTTGTTTTTAAAAAGGGTAAGTATTGGAAGACTTGAATTAGACAGAAATTTGCCCAAAGGTGGATATAGAGAAATTACGGAAAAAGAAAGGTTGCTTTGTGAAGAGAAATATTAAATATGGTCAAGGGAAATGGGCAAAACATACCCTTGTATTTTCTGTCGATTTTTAATATAATTTAGATTAATGGTTTGTCGTAGAAAAGAGGAGATGTTATGAGAAATTACAATGTTACAGTAATTCCGGGAGACGGAATAGGACCGGAAATTGTCAGAGAAGCTGTTAAGGTTCTTGATGCAGCTGGCAAGAAGTTCGGTTTTGAGTTGAATTATACTGAGATTTTAATGGGCGGATGCTCAATTGACGAATATGGAGTGCCACTTACAGACGAGGCAGTAAAAACTGCTAAGGCAAGTGATGCAGTTTTGCTTGGCGCGGTAGGTGGTAATGTGGGCAATTCAAGATGGTATGATGTTGCTCCTAATTTAAGACCGGAGGCGGGACTTCTTAAGATTCGTAAGGAACTGGAATTGTTTGCCAATGTAAGACCTGCTTATTTATACAATGAGCTTAAGGACGCATGTCCGCTTAAGAGTGAGATTATAGGTGATGGCTTTGATATGGTGATTATGAGAGAGCTTACTGGCGGTTTGTATTTCGGTGAAAGACATACAGAGGAAGTTGACGGAGTTCTTACAGCCACAGACACACTCACATATAACGAAGAAGAGATAAGAAGAATAGCTATTAAAGCTTTTGATATTGCCATGAAGAGACGCAAGAACGTTATTAGTGTTGATAAGGCTAACGTACTTGATTCTTCAAGATTATGGCGTAAGGTTGTTAAAGAAGTTGCAGCAAATTATCCTGAAGTTACATATACAGATATGCTTG
>CAZNUK010000109.1:0-1061 GCA_964576255.1 uncultured Butyrivibrio sp. | reverse complement strand
AATGTGCAATGCAGCTTGTAATGAATCCAAGACAGTTTGATGTTATTCTTACAGAGAATATGTTTGGTGATATTTTATCGGATGAAGCAAGTATGATTACAGGTTCAATCGGAATGCTTTCAAGTGCCAGCCTTGGTAAGACCAAGCTTGGTCTGTATGAGCCTTCCCATGGTTCAGCACCTGATATTGCAGGCAAAAATATCGCTAACCCAATTGCAACCATTCTTTCAGCAGCAATGATGCTTAGTTATTCCTTTGATGAGGATGAAGCAGCCAAAGCTATTGAGAATGCGGTACAGCAGGTATTAACCGAAGGCTACAGAACAACTGATATTATGTCAGAGGGAATGCAGCTAGTAGGAACAGATAAGATGGGCGATTTAATCGCTTCTAGAATATAGAACGAGAGAGGTAATATATTATGAAAAGTGATGCAGTAAAATCAGGACTTCAACAAGCTCCACATCGCTCATTGTTCAATGCTTTGGGCATGACCAAGGAAGAGATGGAGAGACCATTAGTTGGAATTGTGAGCTCCTATAACGAAATCGTTCCGGGACATATGAATATTGACAAAATTGTAGATGCAGTTAAGCTTGGAGTTGCAATGGCAGGAGGTACTCCTGTTGTTGTTCCTGCGATTGCAGTATGTGATGGAATTGCAATGGGACATACAGGAATGAAATATTCCCTTGTTACCAGAGATTTGATTGCAGACTCAACAGAATGTCTTGCAACAGCTCATCAGTTTGATGCAATGGTTATGGTGCCTAACTGTGACAAAAATGTACCGGGATTATTAATGGCAGCAGCCAGACTTAATGTTCCAACAGTATTTGTCAGTGGCGGACCAATGCTTGCAGGTCGCGTAAAAGGATGTAAGACAAGTCTTTCAAGTATGTTTGAGGCTGTTGGTTCATATGCGGCAGGTACAATGACTGAGGAAGATGTTAAAGAATACGAAGCAAAGGCTTGCCCAACCTGTGGTTCATGTTCAGGTATGTATACAGCAAACTCTATGAACTGTTTAACAGAAGCGCTTGGTATGGGACTTGGCGGAA
>CAZNUK010000108.1:0-4343 GCA_964576255.1 uncultured Butyrivibrio sp. | reverse complement strand
CTACAAAAACAATATCCCCCGGTCAAACCGCACCTCTTAAAAGTGTTGTTTTTCCAGGGGATATAATTTTTTGGAGTTAAAAAGTTAAATTTCACTATTTACCGATAACTCCTATACTATAACTCTACTTTAACTTTTTCCAATTTCCAGATATCCTGAACGTACTCTTCAATTGTTCTGTCAGATGAGAACTTACCACTCTTAGCCACATTAAGAATAGCTGAACGAGCCCATCCTTCTGAATCCCTGTACTTAGCCTCAATCTTAGACTGTGCTTCTGCATAAGAACGGAAATCCTTAAGGATAAAATACATATCCGGTCTGTTGTCATACAGAAGAGAATTGTGTATTTCTCTAAATCTGTCCGGGTCATCCGGTGAGTAGAAGCCGTTGATTAACTGCATCATAACTTGACGAATTTCCTGATCATTATTGTAAATATCGTGTGGATTATATCCACCGTAATTCTCATACTGAATAACCTCATCAGCAGAAAGTCCAAAGATAACTGCGTTATCCTCTCCAACCTCCTTGACAATTTCCACGTTGGCACCATCCATTGTTCCAAGAGTCAGCGCACCATTTAACATAAATTTCATATTACCGGTTCCTGAAGCTTCCTTGCTGGCTGTGGATATCTGCTCACTTACATCAGCCGCTGCAAATATAAGCTCTGCATTGGATACTCTGTAGTTCTCAATAAATACAACCTTAATCTTGCCATTAATAGAAGCATCATTGTTAATCACATCTGCCACACTGTTAATAAGCTTAATTGTAAGCTTAGCGCGTCTATATCCTGCCGCTGCCTTAGCACCAAAGATAAATGTTCTAGGATAAAAATCCATCTCCGGATTAGCTTTAATCTTATTATATAAATACATAACATGAAGTATGTTAAGAAGCTGTCTCTTGTACTCATGAAGTCTCTTAACCTGTACGTCAAAAATAGAACGTGGGTCAACATCAATTCCATTATGCTCCTTAATGTACTTCGCAAGACGGAGCTTATTCTGATATTTGATGTCCATAAATGCCTTGCGGTCATCAGCATTATCGCTGCAGCTTGTAAGTTTGTCTATCTGGGACAAATCTGTAATCCAGCCATCTCCGATTTTGCCTGTTACCCAGTTAGCCAAAATCGGATTTCCATGTAATAAAAATCTTCTCTGAGTAATACCATTGGTCTTATTATTGAATTTCTCCGGCATCATCTCGTAGAAATCGCGAAGTTCCTGCTTCATAAGAATCTCTGTATGAAGTGCTGCTACACCGTTAACTGAATAGCCCGCAACAATTGCAAGATTTGCCATCTTAACCTGACCATCATACAGAATTGCCATTTTGGCAATCTTGTCATAATTATCAGGATATTTTTTCTTAATATCCTCCACAAATCTGCGGTTAATCTCTTCCACAATCTGATAGATACGTGGAAGAAGTCTTGAGAACAAATCTACCGGCCATTTTTCAAGCGCCTCCGCCATAATTGTGTGGTTAGTATACGCACAGGTTTTATTAGTTACAGCCCATGCCTCATCCCATTCAAGGCCTTCTTCATCCATAAGGATTCTCATTAATTCTGCTACGGCAACTGTAGGGTGAGTGTCATTAAGCTGGAAAGTAACCTTCTCGTGAAGCTTTCTGATGTCATCATGTTTTTCTTTGTACTTAATAATTGCACGCTGAACGCTTGCAGATACAAAAAAGTACTGCTGTTTAAGTCTAAGCTCTTTACCTGCATAGTGGTTATCACAAGGATAGAGAACCTCACAAATTGTCTTTGCAAGATTTTCCTGCTCAACAGCCTTATGATAATCTCCCTTATCAAAAGAGTCCAGATTGAACTGTGAAACCGGCTCAGCATCCCAGATTCTTAAGGTATTAACAACATTATTACCATAACCCACTACAGGGATATCATATGGAACTGCCTTAACACTCTGGTAATCCTCCTGAACAAAACAGTCCTTACCATTCTTGTCCTTATAGCTTCTTACATATCCGCCAAATTTGATTTCTGTGGCATATTCTGGTCTTTTGATTTCAAAAGGATTGCCATCCTTTAACCATTCATCCGGAACCTCTACCTGATATCCGTTTTCGATTTTCTGGGCAAACATTCCATACTGGTATCTGATACCACAGCCATATGCAGGATAGCCCAAGGTAGAAAGGGAATCCAAAAAGCAGGCTGCAAGACGTCCAAGTCCTCCATTACCAAGAGCTGCGTCCATCTCCTGGTCCTCTACCATATCAAGGTCCACACCCATTTCTTCAAGGGCTTCTCTTACCTCATCATAATAAGTAAGATTAATAAGGTTGTTACCCAATGCTCTACCCATTAAAAATTCCATGGACATATAATAAACAGTCTTTGCATCCTGCTCTTCATATGCCTTCTGGGTAGCAATCCATCTATCAACGATGCTTTCTTTAACAGTATATGCTACTGCCTGAAAAATCTGCTGTTTGGTGGCATCCTCCAAAGTCTTTCTGTAACGATTTTTCAGATTAATAATTACAATTTTTTTAAATTCTTCTTTGCTAAAAATTAATTCCATTCCAGTTTCTCCTTGCAAGCATATTTAGTTTTTGGATACTCCAAGTGTAACAGTTTCTTTATTAATGCTCCATTCCTTGCTGTATCCTTCCACTCTCTCGTAGATGATATCTGTAGCAAGAACTTCTGCCTTAACTTCCTCTGTGTTACGCTTTAAGAGCTCTTCAATTGTGGAATTGCCCTGAGTATAGATAGTAATTGTATCCATTACCTCAAAGCCGGCTTCTTTTCTCATGGTCTGAATCTTACTGATAATCTCTCTGACAAAACCTTCTTCAATTAATTCTTCTGTAAGGTTAGTATCAAGAACAACGGTAACGCCATAATCGTTAGCGGATTCAAAGCCTTCCTGCTTAGCAATATCGATTAATAAATCTTCTTCTGTAAGCTCAACCTTCTCGCCGTCGTAATCAAATACAAGCATTCCGTTAGCCTTCAATTCATCCATAGCAGCATTGCCATCAATATTAGTTAAAGTCTCTCTGATTTTGCCAAGAAGCTTGCCGTATTTAGGTCCTACAGTCTTTAACTGTGGCTTAAAGCTATATGAACTGTAAGCTCTTACGTCATCAGTAAATTCAACAGACTTAACATTAAGCTCATCTTCAATAATCTCCACAAAATATTCTGAAAGCTCTGTCTCAGCCTTAACATACATCTTACCAATTGGCTGTCTGTTCTTAATATTGGCAGTGTTACGGCACGCACGTCCGATTACTACAACCTTAAGAACGCTATCCATATCAGCCTCTAATTCCTTATCAATCCATGCTTCATTAGCAACAGGGAAATCACACAAATGAATACTCTCAGGAGCATCCTTATCAATGCTGCATACAAGGTTCTGATAAATCTCCTCTGTCATAAAAGGAATCATTGGTGCTGCCACTTTTGCAAGTGTTACCAAAGCAGTATATAAAGTCATATACGCATTGATTTTATCCTGCTCCATTCCCTTTGCCCAGAAACGCTCTCTGGAACGTCTTACGTACCAGTTACTCAAATCATCCACAAATGACTCAAGAACTCTTGTAGTCTCAGGAATCTTATAATCATTAAGGTAGGTATCCACTGATTTAACCAGTGAATTAAGCTTGGATAAAATCCACTTATCCATAATTGGAAGCTTATCATAATCTAAGCTGTATTTGGTTGCGTCAAACTCATCAATATTAGCGTATAATACGAAGAATGCATAAGTATTCCAGATTGTTCCAAGGAATTTACGCTGTCCTTCAATAACTGCTTTATCATAAAAACGGTTTGGAAGCCATGGAGCTGAGTTGGAGTAAAAATACCAACGAATAGCATCTGCTCCGTGAGTTTCAAGTGCCTCAAACGGGTCAACTGCGTTGCCCTTTGATTTACTCATCTTCTGGCCGTTTTCATCCTGTACGTGACCAAGAACGATAACATTCTTATATGGTGCTTTGTTAAACAAAAGAGTTGACTCAGCAAGTAATGAATAGAACCATCCTCTTGTCTGGTCCACAGCCTCTGAAATAAAGTCCGCAGGGAACTGTGCCTCGAAAAGCTCCTTATTTTCAAATGGATAATGATGCTGTGCAAAAGGCATTGCACCTGAGTCAAACCAGCAGTCAATAACCTCCGGCACTCTCTTCATTGTCTTGCCACAGTCCGGACACTTAATGGTAACCGCATCAATGAACGGACGATGAAGCTCAATATCATCAGGACAGTTATCTGACATCTCCTTAAGCTCAGCAATACTTCCGATTGAATGCATCTTGCCACAATCCTCACACTGCCAGATATTAAG
>CAZNUK010000107.1:0-4617 GCA_964576255.1 uncultured Butyrivibrio sp. | reverse complement strand
CTGCATGCTCAGCCTCTTCGTAAGCTGCCTTCTCCCAGTAAAGTCCGATTTCAGGGTAACCTTCTCTATGTGCAACTCTTGCCATTGCAAGGTACATTCCTACTTCGGAACACTCGCCAGCGAAATTAGCTCTTAAATCTTCAATAATATCCATTGGTGCACCCTGTGCTACTCCAACAACATGCTCTGCTGCCCAGGTTCTCTCATCAGCCTGCTTAACGAACTTAGAAGAGTCTACTTTACATACTGGACATACCTCAGGTGCCTCGTCTCCCTCATGAACATATCCACAAACACTACAAACATATTTTGCCATAATTAAATTCCTCTCTTTCTTAAAATCAAATAAAATGTATGCTTTTCAGTAATAATAGTAATCATTACTGTTATTATAATATGACATCGAAAACTGATTGTCAACTATTTTTTGAAAATTATTTATTACAGTTTTTACATTTTCCATAAAAATATGCGGAATGCCCTGTTATTATTCCGTCAAAGTCCTTGCCGGCATCAGTGTTAAGCTGATTCATACAAGGAAATTCCAAATCAATAACTGCGTGGCAGTCGTTACATATAAAATGGTAGTGCGGATTAGGATTTCCATCAAAATGGTCAAATCCATCCAGACCCGGGAACTTAATTGCTTCGCCTAATTCTACTAAAAGAGATAGATTGCGGTATACGGTTCCCAGACTTATTTTGGGAAAGTCTTTTCTAAGACATTCATATACAACCTCTGCGGTGGGGTGGTCTTTTCTTGAACACAGAAAATTCCGGATTGCTTCTCGTTGTCTGCTATATTTCATATTTGTTTTATCCATCAAAAACCTCCTTTTAATAATAGTAACCATTACTATTATAGATTAAATTGATTTATTCGTCAATGAAGTGTATAATATTTCCTATGAAAAAATATAAAAGTAAAATTACTTCAATTATAATACTTATTGTAATTGGTCTGACCGGGTGCAAATATAACACTCCGGAAACAATTCATACAGCGGAAGGCTTTTATTTTAATACTTTTATTAGTGTTAAGCTGTATGGTTGTGGAAGTGAAGCGTTGGCAGAAGAAGCAGTTGAACTGTGTGGTTATTATGAGAATATTTTTAGCAGAACTCTCACGGAGTCCCTTCTATATAAGTCCAATATAGTCCAGCATCTGTCCAATACAACAGCTGAGGAACAGATATTATATGACTTAATATGTGAAAGTGTGGAATTTTCACATATTACACAGGGTGGAATGGATATTACCATAGAACCACTGTCGTCGTTGTGGAATTTTGGAAATAATAATGGAACGGTGCCGGATAAAACGGACTTGGAAGAAGCAACTGCAAAAGTAGATTACAGCCAATTAATTATAACTGATGATGAAATTGATTTTAATGGAGCCACAATTGACTGTGGCGCTGTAGCCAAAGGGTATGTGGCGGACAGGATTAAGGAATTTCTCCTTGAAAATGGCGTGGATTCGGCAGTAATTAATCTTGGCGGTAATGTGTTGTGTATCGGAGATAAGCCTTCAGGGGAGGATTTTGTTATTGGTGTCAAAAAGCCTTTTTCGGATGAGGTGCTTATGGGATTGAATATAAATGATTACAGTGTAGTAACTTCAGGAACCTATGAGAGATATTTTGAAGTTGATGAGATTATGTATCATCATATTCTTAATCCTGATACAGGAATGCCTTGTGAAAATGGGCTTTTGTCTGTTACAATAATTGCAGCGTCTTCTTTCCAATGTGATGCTCTGAGTACGGGGTGTTTTGTAATGGGGCAGGAAGCAGCAACAGAGTTGATTAACAGTATGGAAAATGTCTATGGAATTTTTGTGGACGAGAATTATAATATACATTATACAAATGGCGCAGAGCAGTTTGTAAATTAAGAGGTGGATAATGAGCGAAACAATCAAAGAACAAGTGGATAAATGTCTTGCGATAGCAGAAGAGATTGAAAGTGCCGGAATTATTAAGGATTGCATAAGTACTTCCTTTAAGGAGAATGTCAGATATGAATTCCTTAAGTTTATGGCTTTTTTATCAAATTTAGATGGCTTATATACTTCAGTGGAAGAGAATTTTATCAGAAGTAATCTTGGCTATAATGCAACACAGGGAATGGTGGATTCTGTGTTAATCAGTGATAAAGTTAATACTAAGGAATATAGAGAAACTCCGCCTTTTGCCCTTAAATATTTTGTGCTGGCTGATGCTGGTGGGAAGATGAAACAGGGTGAAAGACGTGCGGTTACTCTTATTAATACATTCAGAAATATAGGTCAGGAATTTATTGCATGTAACGATGTTTCGGATGACAAGGAGATTAATAATCTTACTGCGTATGTATGCATGCTTGAAAAATTTGCCGGAGAATTTGGCTTGCTAAGTCCGAAGGGCTCTGTAAAAGAAGTAGAGTCGAATGAAAAAACGCTTGATGAGGCGTTAGAAGAGTTAAATGCCCTTGTGGGATTAGAAAATGTTAAAAAAGATGTCAACAATCTCGTTAACCTTATGAGGGTGATGAAAATACGTAAGGAGCAGGGAATGAAGACACCTTCTGTGTCTAAGCATCTCGTATTTTCCGGAAATCCGGGAACCGGTAAAACAACTGTGGCTAGAATGCTTGCGGGAATATATCATTCTCTGGGAGCTCTTTCCAAGGGTCATCTTGTGGAGGTTGACCGTTCCGGACTTGTCAGTGGTTATGTAGGTCAGACTGCCACAAGAGTTATGGAGGTTGTGAATCAGGCTCTTGGCGGAATCCTCTTTATTGATGAAGCATATACACTTACCTCCAAAAAGGGGGAAGGGGACTTTGGTCAGGAGGCTGTGGATACTCTTCTTAAGGCAATGGAGGACAACAGGGAGAATCTGGTGGTTATTGTTGCAGGTTATACGGACCTTATGGAGGAGTTTCTTAATTCTAATCCGGGGCTTCGTTCCAGATTTAATAAATTTATTCAGTTTGACGACTATTCTCCGAAGCAGTTAATGGATATAATGAAGAGCACTGCAAGAAAACAGGATTACAAGCTCTCAGAGGAAGCCAAGCTCAAAACACTGGCTTATTATGAGGAATTGTGTGCTAACAAACCGGACAATTTTGCCAATGCCAGAGATGTCAGAAATTTCCTTGAAAGAGCCATGGCAAATCAGGCAGGAAGAATACTTCAAATCGAAAATGTGGATAAGGATACGTTGATGACCATTGAGGCTTGTGATTTAGATTTTGAATGATTATGAATATTTGGTGAAATCCTTTGATTTTTCAGTGAAAGTATGATATAAGTATTTTTGGACTTGTAGAACATATTTCCCTATAAGGGTTAGGAAAGGAACTATATAATGAAAATGAAGAAATTAACATTGCTTATGGCGGGGGTTGCAGCAACAGGAATGATATTTGCAGGTTGCAACAATAAGAATAACGAAGATGGTGCGTATAGTCTTACAGATTACAGCAGTTATGTAACTCTTGGAGAATATACCGGATTGGAAGCTGATGTTACTACTCCGTCAGAGGCTACAGACGAACAGGTTCAGACTGAAATTGATGCAATCTTAAGTATTTATACAACACAGGAAGAGATTACAGAAGGTGTTGTTGCAGATGGCGATAAGATTAACCTTGATTATACAGGATATCTTAATGGAGAGGCTTTTGATGGTGGAAGCACAGATGGAGCTGGAACTGATTATACAATTGGAGGTAACTATATTTCAGACCTTAATGACCAGTTAATTGGATTAGAGGTTGGTAAGGAATATGACCTTGAGTGTACATTCCCTGAAGATTATGGTAATGAAGAGCTTAATGGACAGACAGTTATTTTTACTGTAACAGTTAATTGTATCTATGGCGAAGATATTGTTCCTGAGTGGAATGATGAATTGGTTGAGACATACACCAGCGGTGATTATACCAGTGTAGAGGCGTTTGAGAGTGACCTTAGAGCAAGTCTTACAGAGCAGAATTTAGAGGACCAGATACTTGAATTTGAATATGTGTTATGGGCATCTATAATAGAAAATTGTACCATAAGCGGATATCCGGAGGATGTGCTTACTACTTATACTGATGATTATTATAATTACTATAAGGAATATTATACTTATGTAGCAAGCTATTATGGATTGACTTATGAAGAATATCTTGATATGGCTGGATTTACAGATGAAGAGCTTAAAGAGGATTGTGTTGCCAGCGCTAAGTCTGAGCTTGAGTTTATGATGGTTTCAAGTGAAATTGCGAAGGCTCAGAATATTAGTATGACCAAGGAAGAATACGAAGCAGAGGTTAGCAGTATTGTTGAAGAGTACACATACGAGTCCAATGAAGAGTTTTTGGAGCAGTATTCTGAGCATCCGGCGAATTATCTCTATGAAAGCTTTATTTTTGAAAAAGTAACAGAGTATCTTAAGGAAAATAATACAATGGTTTTAGTAGATAGCACAGAGGATGCAACTACTGAATAATAAAATTTTGTTTAAAAAAGCATTGCGGTGTGTTACAATACAAGCAGTGCTTTTTTTAATAAAAGTAATATGTACGAAAAGCCTACTAATAAAAAGTCAAGTATAAATTGAAAAAAGTTTTATTTGAAAA
>CAZNUK010000106.1:0-4643 GCA_964576255.1 uncultured Butyrivibrio sp. | reverse complement strand
GGTAGAGCACTTGACTTTTAATCAAGTTGTCCGGGGTTCGAGTCCCCGATGGCTCATTGAAGTAACATCAATCGTAGTGATTGGTGTTTTTTTGTTTTATGTAATTGAATATTTACACAGAAAAATATATAATGTTCTATGTACATTCAGAGAAAGGATTTTGCCATATGAAATTATTCTTAACCAGCACAATGGGTGAACATTACGTTGAAGATGGAGAATATCGTCCTCAGCCAATTCCTGAAGTTAATAACTGGCGCGCAACACTCAAAGCGGAGCTTAGCGGAGCGAACAGGGGACTTTTGATTGCGGCGTCACCGAATGAATTTGATATGAATGACAGCATTTGTAAGGATGTGCTGGAATCTCTTAGAATGACCGGAATTTCTGTGGATGGAATGGATATTTGTGATAATCGAAATCCGAAGACGTTAAATGCTCTTTTGGCACAGGCAGATTTTGTTGTGCTCTCTGGTGGACATGTGCCTACGCAAAATGCTTTTTTTGTACAGATAGGACTTAAGGAAGCTATCTCAAAATATGATGGCGTAGTTATAGGAATTAGTGCCGGAACAATGAACTGTGCAGATACAGTGTATGCATGTCCGGAGGAAGAGGGAGAATCCCTTGATGTGAATTACAAAAGATATATTCCGGGACTTTCGCTTACGAAGATAAGCGTGCTGCCTCATTATCAGCATCTTAAGGATGTAACGTTAGATGGTGTTAGAATGATAGAAGACATTGCTCTTAAGGATAGCTATAACAGAAGCTTTGTTGTGCTTGTGGACGGTTCGTACATCAAGGTGGAGAATGGGAATGCAACAATTTACGGTGAGGCGTACAAAGCGTATGAGGGCAAATTAGAGCAGATATGCGCAGTTGATAATATACTTGAATTAAATGGAGAAAATTTATGAAAATCAGTGAAATTTTAGAAAAAGAAAGAGTGACCCTGTCTTTTGAGGTGTTTCCTCCTAAACAGGATACTAATTATGAATCGGTAGAAAAAGCGGCTTTTGGTGTTGCAGAATTGAAACCGGATTATATGAGTGTTACATATGGCGCCGGTGGAAGTACCAGAAGTAATACTGTGAGCATTGCGTCGGGAATCCAGAATACATTCGGAATAGACACAATTGCACATCTTACCTGTGTTGGTGCTCGTAAAGAGGACATTCATAAGGTTTTGGAAGCGATGAAGGCAGCAGGTATAGAAAATATTCTTGCTCTTAGAGGGGATAAGCCAAAAGATTTTGTGGGTGACCCATTTGTGGATTATCACTATGCCTCAGAGCTTGTGGAAGAGATTAAGGCATACGGAGATTTTTGCGTGGGCGGTGCCTGCTATCCGGAAGGACATGTTGATGCAGTTAATAAAAAAGAAGACATCCTTAATCTTAAGAAAAAAGTGGATGCTGGCTGTGAATTTTTAACTACACAGATGTTTTTTGATAATAATATCTTTTTTAATTTTTTGTATAGAATTAGAGAGAAGGGAATTACAGTTCCGGTAATACCGGGAATTATGCCGATTACAAGAGGAACACAGGTGGCAACCGCTGTTAAGCTTTCAGGGACTAATGTGCCGGAGCGTTTTAGAAATCTTGTGGACCATTTTGGGGATAATCCGGCAGCTATGCAGCAGGCGGGAATTGCCTATGCAACGGACCAGATAATTGATTTGGTGGCTAATGGAATTAAGCACATTCATGTGTATTCAATGAATAAACCTGAGGTTGCCAAGGGAATTATGGATAATCTTTCGGAGATAATTAAGTAATGAATTTAAGGGAAATTCTCAGATATCTGGGCTATGGACAGAATAAGCCCGATGACACAATACTTGCACTTATTGAAGAGTGTTATAGTGAGCTTTCTAAGGCTGCCAAACCAAAGCTTGTTCAGAAACGTATTTCAATAGAGGTAATTGGTGATGGTAATATTTGCCTTGGAGAAACTAAGATATACAGCAGGGATTTAACCAAAAATCTTATGGGGTGTAGTGAAGCTGTCATATTTGCAGTAACTCTGGGAAGTGGAACGGATATGCTTATGAACCGTCTGGTGAAGCTTGACATTGCCAAAGCATCAATTTTACAGGCATGTGGTGCGGCTATGATAGAGGATTATATCGATGAATATCAAGCCGGGCTTGAGGCAGAGCTTAGAGCGGAAGGTTTGAAAATCAGACCGAGATTCAGTCCGGGATTTGGAGATTTTTATCTGGAATTTCAGAAGGAGATTTTCCAGATAATTAATCCGGAAAAAACTATTGGAGTATTTTTAACAGAGGGCGGTGTTATGATTCCTGAAAAATCAGTAACCGCCATTATAGGAATAACGAGGAACTAATTATGAGCATCTTAGATGAAATTGGAAAGAGAATAATATTTTTTGATGGAGGAATGGGAACACTTCTTCAGAAAGCCGGGCTTAAGGCGGGTGAGCTTCCAGAGAACTGGAATCTTAATAATCCGGAGCCTGTAATACAAATTCATAGAGAATATGTGGAGGCGGGAGCGGATATTATTCTTGCCAATACTTTTGGCGCCAATGAATTTAAATTTCCTGATAATCTGGAGGAGATTGTGGAGGCGGGAATAGCCAATGCCAAAAAAGCGGTGGAGCTTGCAGGCAGAAGGGCATACGTTGCTCTTGATATGGGCTCCACAGGTAAGTTGTTGCGTCCAATGGGCACATTGGATTTTGAAGATGCTGTTAGGGCATATGGACGAGTTGTTCGCGCCGGAGTTAAAGCCGGAGCGGATTTGATTGTTATTGAGACTATGAGTGATGCTTATGAGCTTAAAGCGGCAGTTTTGGCTTCCAAGGAGAATTCGGACCTTCCGGTTATGGCAACGGTTGCTTTTGATGAAACGGGAAAAATTCTTACAGGTGCGTCTTCGTCAGGTGTTGTGGCGTTACTTGAAGGACTTAAAGTGGACGCAATTGGTATGAACTGTGGACTTGGCCCAAAACAGATGGCGGGTATTTTTTACGAGATGGCAGAATATGCCTCAGTTCCACTTATAATTAATCCTAACGCAGGACTTCCAAGAACAGAAAATGGCGAAACTGTTTTTGACGTTACCCCAGAAGAATTTGCGGAGGATATGTATGAGATTCTACAGAAAGGCGGACATTTTGCAGGTGGCTGCTGTGGAACAACTCCAGCGCATATTAAAGCCTTGGTGGACAGATGCAAAAATATTGTGCCGGTGCCTCTTACTGACAAAAATATTACCTTAGTATCTTCCGGTTCTCAGTGTGTGGAACTAGGGGATAAGCCGGTGATTATCGGAGAGCGAATTAACCCTACAGGTAAGTCTAAGTTCAAGCAGGCACTCAGAGACCATAATATAGAATATATTTTGGAAGAGGGGGTTAAACAGGCAGATTCAGGCGCTCATATTTTGGATGTTAACGTGGGACTTCCGGAAATTGATGAAGTGGCTATGATGAAGGATGTGGTGTATGAACTTCAAAGTGTTCTGCCACTTCCATTACAAATAGATACAACCAATGTGGAGGCTATGGAAGCGGCGCTTCGTACATATAATGGTAAAGCTATGATTAACTCAGTTAACGGCAAGCAGGAAGTAATGGATAGTATTTTTCCATTGGTCAAAAAATACGGTGGCGTTGTAGTTGGACTTACTCTCGACGAGGATGGAATCCCGGAAACTGCGGAGGGAAGAATTGCAATTGCCAAAAAGATTTATGATACTGCTGCTACCTACGGAATTAAGGTTAAGGATATAGTTATAGACGCACTTACAATGACTATGAGCACCAATGACGAGTCAGCCAAGGTTACCTTGGATACTGTAAAAGCCATTAAGGCAATGGGCGGAAGAACTGTTCTTGGAGTGTCAAATATTTCTTTTGGACTTCCGCAGCGTGAAGTGATTAACGGTGCTTTTTATACAATGGCTATGCAGGCAGGACTTTCTGCAGGAATTATTAATCCTAATTCCAAAATAATGATGCAGGCATACGACAGTTTTATGGTGCTTGGAGGCTATGATGCTCAGTGTTCATCCTATGTATCTAAATATGCTGTAAGTGAAGTTGCACCTGTGGCAGCAACGACTTCACAAATGACTTTGAAGGACGCTGTTATTAAGGGGCTAAAAGAACAGGCATACAAAATAACTGTGGATTTGCTTAAGGAAAAAAAGGCTCTTGATATTATTGATAACGACTTGGTTCCTGCCCTTGATGTGGTTGGGCAGGGCTTTGAAAAAGGAACTCTTTTCCTTCCACAGCTTCTTATGAGTGCTGAGGCTGCCAAAACCGGATTTGAGGCTGTTAATGAGCATATGAGAGCTGAGGGTGGTAGTCAGGAGAAAAAGGCGGTGGTTGTAATTGCTACCGTTAAGGGTGATATTCATGACATTGGCAAAAATATCGTTAAGGTTCTTTTGGAGAATTACGGATATGATGTAATTGACCTTGGCAAGGATGTACCGCCGGAG
Source organism: uncultured Butyrivibrio sp. (assembly GCA_964576255.1). Taxonomy (GTDB): domain Bacteria; phylum Bacillota; class Clostridia; order Lachnospirales; family Lachnospiraceae; genus Eshraghiella. The sequence continues at coordinate 162 of CAZNUK010000106.1, read as the reverse complement.
GTTGTTGTAGATACTGTGGTTAAAAATAAGGCTCCTTTTGTAGGACTTAGTGCCCTTATGACCACCACGGTTGTAAGTATGGAGGAAACTATTAAGCAGTTAAGAGAGAAGGCTCCTTGGTGCAAAATAATGGTTGGTGGCGCCGTGCTTACCCAGGAATAT
>CAZNUK010000105.1:0-4729 GCA_964576255.1 uncultured Butyrivibrio sp. | reverse complement strand
CAGGAATTTATCCAGAGATTCTCTGCCAATGCTTCTAAGTCTAAGCAGGCTACTTCAAGAAAGAGAGCACTGGAGAAAATTGAGTTGGATGATATCAGACCATCCAGCAGAAAATATCCTTATATTGATTTCAGACCTTTCCGTGAAATTGGTAATGAGGTACTTACAGTTGAAGGACTTACCAAGACCATTGATGGTGTTAAGGTTTTGGACAATGTTTCCTTCATCGTTAACCATGATGATAAAATAGCTTTTGTTGGTTCGGATGAGCTGGCAAAGACCACACTTTTTAAGATTCTTGCGGGTGAGATGGAGCCTGATTCAGGAAGCTATAAGTGGGGAATCACAACTTCACAGGCATATTTTCCTAAGGATAATACCGCAGAATTTGACTGTGATGATATTATTGTGGACTGGCTTATGCAGTATTCTCCTGAAAAGGATGTTACTTATGTTCGAGGCTTCCTTGGAAGAATGCTTTTTGCCGGTGATGATGGTGTTAAGAAGGTTAAAGTTCTTTCCGGAGGAGAGAAGGTAAGATGTCTTTTATCCAAGATGATGATTATGGGTTCTAACGTACTTATCCTTGATGAGCCAACCAACCATCTTGATATGGAGTCAATCACAGCCCTTAACAATGGACTTATTAAGTTTCCTGGTGTTGCACTTTTTGCCTGCCATGACCATCAGTTTGTTCAGACAACGGCTAACAGAATCATGGAATTTGTTAATGGTAAATTAATTGATAAGATTACAACCTATGACGAGTATCTTGAAAGTGACGAAATGGCTCGTAAAAGACAGGTATATACTGCAAATTCAGAGGATGATAATGATTAATACGATTACAGTAACCAAAAATGACAGCTATACTATGGGTTTCGTTAAGACGGATAAGGGATATGCTTTTGCATATGCTTCCCCTAATCCCAAAGTAAATCTTTTGCTGTTTTCGGCGGATAGTAAACAGCCGGATTATACAATTGAATTAGATTCCAAGTATAAGGACGGAGATGTGTTTTCTGTTCTTATTAGGGGTATTGAACCGGAAATTTGCTTCTATTTGTATGAGGATGGAGGCTTTGTTGTGACGGATCCGTATGCCACATGCCTTAAGTACTCTCTGTTTGAAGCAAGAAAGGACTCGCCTTATGGTGTGCTTAATCGAACCAGATTTAATTGGAAGAATGATGTTCGTCCGGGATATTCCAGAGATGAACTCATTATTTACAAAATTCATCCGAAGGGCTGGACGGCAAATCGTTTTTCAAAGGTTAGAAATAAAGGAACTTTTAAGGGAATTACAGAAAAGATTCCTTACCTTCTGGAGCTTTCTGTTAACGCGGTGGAGCTTATGCCGGTCTATGAGTATGTTCCTGAGAAGAAGATAGATGATTTTTGGGGATATGACGGCGGTTTTTATTTTGTACCTAAGCTTAGCTATTGTGCGTGCAGGGACAAAAAAACTGACTACACCGTTGAATTTAAAGAAATGGTCAGAAGTCTTCACGAGAATGGAATAGAAGTAATTCTTGAGATGTTTTTCCCGAATAATGTATCTGCAGCTTTGATAAAAGATTGTATAAGATTCTGGAAAAGAGAATATCATATAGACGGAGTACATCTTTTATGCGATGAGAGAGTTAGATTTTCTCTTGCAGGAGATGAGTATATCAGGGATGTAAAGCTCTTTTATGCTAACTGGTATGAGGATGACTTTGGTAAAAATTTATACGAATATAACGAAGGCTTTTTAGAAACTGCAAGAAGACTTCTTAAGGGTGATGAAAATCAGCTAATGCCTTTTTTGAATGCCATTAAGAAGAATACGGAAAATGCAGCCAGCGTTAATTTTATTTCTTATAATAATGGTTTTACGTTGGCAGATTTGGTAAGTTATGATTATAAGCATAACGAGGCAAATAACGAAGGAAACAGGGATGGCGTTGATTTTAATATAAGCTGGAACTGTGGAGTTGAGGGCCCAACTAATAACCGTAGAATCAAAGAGCTTCGTCTTAAATTAATGAGAAATGCCATGACTATGGTGCTTACTTCACAAGGCGTGCCACTTATATATGGTGGAGATGAGTTTGGAAACAGTCAGAATGGCAATAATAATGCTTATTGTCAGGACAATGAAATAGGCTGGACGGACTGGAGCGCTATGAAACGCAACCGTAAGTTTTTTGAATTTGTTAAGGACCTGATTGCTTTTAGAAAGAAGCATCCGGCACTTCATTTTGAAAAAGAGCCTATGCTTATGGATTACAAGTATTTTGGATTGCCGGATATGTCATATCATGGCAGTCGTGCATGGTATCCGGAGGTTGAACATTATAATCGTCATATTGGCGTCATGCTTTGTGGCAAATATGCAAGAGAGGAGTCCAATATCTATATTGGTTATAATCTTCACTGGGAAAGTCACAGACTTGCCCTTCCGACAATTTCTCAGAGAATCTGGAAGGTGGCATTTTCCACTGATTCTGAAGAGGGTTCGGGAATTGTGGACGAAAGAACGGTTAATATTGCACCAAGGTCAATAATTGTCCTTGTAGATGAAAAAAGTAGTTGAAATAAATACCATATTATTATAAAATGGTGGAAGATTATTCTAAGGAGGTATACCTATAATGGTAACAGCAGGTGATTTTAAGAACGGTATCACAATGGAGATGGATGGAAATATCTGGCAGATTATTGAATTCCAGCATGTTAAACCGGGCAAGGGAGCTGCCTTTGTCAGAACTAAGTTAAAGAATATTAAGAGTGGTGGAGTTATTGAGAAATCTTTCAGACCAACTGAAAAATTCCAGCTTGCCCACATTGATAAATCAGAATATCAGTATCTTTACTCAGATGGAGAGTTTTATTATTTTATGAATACAGAGAACTTCGAACAGCTTCAGCTTACAGATGATAAGATAGGCGATGCTCTTAAGTTCGTTAAAGAGAACGATATGTGTAAGCTTTGCTCTTATCAGGGTGACGTTTTTGCAATTGAGCCACCTATGTTTGCAGAGCTTGAGATTACTGAGACTGAACCGGGTATTAAGGGCGATACAGCTACAGGTGCTACTAAGCCGGCTGTTGTTGAGACAGGAGCAACAGTTTATGTTCCTCTTTTCGTTAACCTTGGTGATAAGATTAAGATTGATACCAGAACAGGTGAATATCTTTCAAGAGTTTAATTGTGAACATTCTCGGGCTGTTTCATACAGCCCGGGTTTTTCTAACTTCTATTAAGAATCATGCGAGTGTGGCGCATTTTTCCAAATACATTGATATGTAATCCTTTGCCTGCCGGGGTTTTAAAAGAAAGGATTATAATATGACTTATGAAAATTTTATATCAGAAATAAAAGAAATGGTGGAATGTTTATGCCCTAATGACAAGGTGATTATTGAAAAAGTTTCCAAGAATAATTCTGTTATTAAGGAAGCTATTGTCATATACAGGGCGGGTGAAAATATCACCCCGACAATTTATTTGAAAGATTTTTATTTTGAATATCTTGACGGAATTCAGTTACACCAAATTGCGGAACAAATTGTTCGAATTTCAGAGGAGGGAAGAGGAAAAATTGATTTTGACGTAAATTCTTGTCAGGATTTTTCCAAAGTAAAACATAAGCTTTTGTGTAAGTTAATTAACAAGGACAAAAACAAAGATTTACTTAGAAGATGTCCAAACAGGGAATTTCTGGATTTTGCACTGGTATATTACTGTGCTGAGATAAATGGAGAGAATTTTGGTACATGGCTTGTTACTGATATTATATGTAAGAAGTGGGATGTAAGTGAGGAGAAGTTGTATAATACAGCATTGACCAACATGTCAAAAAATATGCCACCTGACTTGATGAAGATTACAGAGGTTATAAAATCAATTGTGGATAACGAAAAAGATTTGGAAGAATTTGGAGATGTTAAAATGTATGTCCTCACTAATTCCAAAAAAATATTCGGAGCAACCTCCCTTTTGTGCACCGAGGTATTGCATCAATTTGCAGAAGAGCATGGTAATTTCTATATACTTCCAAGTAGTATACATGAGGTTATTCTTATTCCCTCTAATGAAGTGGGGGACCCTTTTAGATTAAAGCCCATGGTGGAAGAGGTGAATGCTTTTCATCTGGCAACAGAAGAGTATTTGTCGGATGAGGTATATTTTTACACTGATAATGACCGTAGGGTTCAGCGATTAAATATGTAAAGCAATTTTCTGAAAATGATTAATTATGAAAAGTATTTTCAAAAAAAACTTGCAGATGTGCCATATCTTTAATATAATGTCTGTATTGCGAAAAAAGGAGGATATTGCTATGTCATACGTTGATGAGGTTTTAGAAAGCGTTATTGCTAAAAACCCTGCTCAGCCTGAATTTCATCAGGCAGTTAAGGAGGTACTCGAGTCACTTCGTGTAGTTATTGAGGCTAACGAGGATGAGTATCGTAAAGAGGCTCTTTTAGAGAGACTTACTACACCTGAGAGAATTATTATGTTCCGTGTTCCATGGGTGGATGATAAGGGACAGGTTCAGGTTAATAATGGTTTCCGTGTACAGTTTAACAGTGCAATTGGACCATACAAGGGAGGATTACGTTTCCATCCTTCAGTTAATCTTGGTATTATTAAATTCCTTGGATTTGAACAGATTTTCAAGAATTCCTTAACAAGCCTTCCAATCGGCGGTGGTAAGGGTGGTTCTGATTTTGATCCTAA
>CAZNUK010000104.1:0-4892 GCA_964576255.1 uncultured Butyrivibrio sp. | reverse complement strand
GCTAGTGTAGCCCGAATGGGGCATGGCAACGACAGCCGTCCATGAGGGCGCAACGCTAGTGTAGCCCGAATGGGGCATGGCAGCGACAGCCGTCCATGAGGGCGCAACGCTAGTGTAGCCCGAATGGGGCATGGCAACGACAGCCGTCCATGAGGGCGCAACGTTAGTGTAGCCCGAATGGAGCATGGCGGCGACAGCCGTCCATGAGGGCGCAACGCTAGTGTAGCCCGAATGGAGCATGGCGGCGACAGCCGTCCATGAGGGCGCAACGCTAGTGTAGCCCGAATGGGGCATGGCGGCGACAGCCGTCCATCGAAAAAATGCGAGTGCAACGAGGCATTTTGAGATGGTGCATGGCTGCCTCTATGGGTATTTTTAGCAACATTTGTAATATATGCCCACACTTTTGGGCATATAGGTGAAAAGCTTTTATTTTGCCCATAATATTGTTTTATTTGGGCATTTCATAATATTTTTTGATATTTGCCCAAAATATTGGGCAAACACAAAAAAAATATACATATATGCCCATCAAATTTATTTCAAGGAGGTCACACTATGGACGACAAAGCTATGTATAAGCTTACTTACGGACTATTTTTATTAACTGCACAGGAAAAAGGAATTGATAACGGATGTATTATTAACACCGCAATTCAGGTCGCTAGTAATCCAACCAGAATTTCCATCGCGGTACTTAAGGGCAACCATACTCACGATATGATTATGAACACAGGAATTTTTAACGTGTCTTCCATTACGACAGAAGCAGATTTCGACTTGTTCAAAAGATTTGGAATGCTGTCCGGAAGAGATGCTAATAAATTTGAAGGTTTTTCGGATATCAAAAGAAGCACTAACGGACTTTTATATCTAACTAAGGCTGCCAATATGTATCTGTCAGCTAAGGTTACAGATAAGTTTGATTTGGGAAGCCACACACTTTTTATTGCAGAGCTGACGGATGGAGTGGTTCTTTCGGATGCAGATTCCTGCACCTACGGCTACTATCAGAGTGATATCAAGCCAAAACCTCAGGCAACCACCGCCAAAAAGACCTGGACCTGCCAAATATGCGGTTATGTATACGAAGGGGATGAGGTTCCGGATGATTTTGAATGTCCACTGTGTCACCATGGCAAAGAAGATTTTGTATTGAATGCATAAAATTAAGGCTGGGGCAACCCAGCCTTTGGCTTCGTCAGTTTCATAATGCTTTCCACCTTCGTATACTGAGTTATACGAATCAGTACAGTTATTGTAGTAACACTGCCAGATGGTGAAGTCAATACTATTTTACTTATCTACAGAAAACCACACCTTATATCCCCTTTATCTCTTCTAATACTCCAGCAGCAGCTTCACAAACTCATCCCATTCATCCGGACAGCAAAGTGCCCCATTCTCTCTATATTCTTTATAATTTTCACTATCACCAAACCTTATTTCATATCTAAACAAAATAAACATAGGTGGATACTCAGAAGCTTGAGGCCAATATTCTTTTTCTTTTGCCTTTACCTTATGAGAATATTCCACAATATATTCTTTTAAAGCCTGACATTGTTCTTCTGTCAAAACAACTTCCTTTGGCGATAAATCATCCTTCATAAATTCTTCTTGTGTTCCGGAAATAATTATTCCTTTTTCAAAGTCAATTTCAATCTCTATACTTTTATCTCTTTCGTCAATATAATTAGACTCCAATGTCAAATACAACAAATTATCCGCTGTCAAACCATCCAATTCATGTCTGTCTTCATAACCGTGAAAAAAAATAAATCCAACAACAAGTAATGCAATAAATACAATTACACTTATTATAGCTATGAGTATTTTTCTTTTCTTCATTTGCTCAATACCTTACCCCTAACAAAGTAATCGGAATAACTACACTTGTAAGAGCGCATCAAATTCTTCAAGACTCATATTAAGCCTTTGGGCTCCTACTTTTTTATTAATAAAACCCTCACGAACTAAAGAAATTAACTCTTCCTCTGCTCTCGCGAATACCCTCTTCATATCTTGATTGCATAATAATACACATATTCGCGGTCATTTCTCACCTTGATAAAATGTTCAGCGACTTCTCGGAAATCACTTTTAAACATTGCTGCCTCATCCATAGTCATCGCGCCAATATCGAATACATTGATTTTGCCATTCACCAACTTCTTCTTAACTCTTAGTAGTTGGGATTTATAGGATGCACCGTCATAGCTTATCACACTAAATGGCATTTCTTTGTAAGGTTCAGTCTGATTCTCCACACCAAATAGCACTAAATTAATGCCATAACCTTTCCACAGTTTAAAAACATCCCGCTCTTGTTCATGGAGCTTATTCTTATCTGTTTTAAACGGACTTGTACCATTCAAATCTCTAAGAGAATCTTCGTGAATAATCTGTTTTCCTTTAAAAATTAAAACATTAACAATATCAGCAAACACATCATTCAAATCAATAAATGTCTTTTCTGCAATGTCCTTTTCTCACATTGCAATACCTCTCTTTCTGTACCAAAAGCAAGGTATGTATATATTATATGCACTGAAAACTTGTAATGCAATAACAACTCACCTTACTTCTGCTTATTTTTTCTCAATAACAGCTAGATTCCGGTGAATAACCTTGAAAAAACTCACTTGATATTTAGATAATAGAATCTACGTATTGATATGGATTTATCATACTACTGATGGACGCGGAAAACAAATTAAGATTTTATAAAGTTTCTTAAGAATTTATAAAGCCTCCACATTGACATCCCCCTCCCTCTCTGCTATAAAGAAAACAGACCAATTACAAGAAGAGGAATTTCCTATGAACAATACACAACCAACCACCGAGAGACTCCATCACATAGACGGCATTAAGGGGCTTTTGTGCTTTTTTATTATGCTGGGGCATTTTTGGAATATATGCAGATGGAGTAATCCTGAGGCGGCTTTTTCCAATAGAGTATTTAGCTTTATTAACAATTCAATACTAGGAGAGACTGTATTTTCCGCAACTTTCTGGATGTATGCTTTTCTGGTTATCAGCGGGTATCTTCTCTCCGGCAGTAAGGTCAGAACTTTTACGGAGCTGATTATAAAATCCATTAAGCGATACATAAGATTTGCTCTGTTAATATTTGGAGCTTGCGTATTTATTTTCATTCTACACAAAACAGTGGGCTTCCACACTTCTGAAACTGCTGCTTATTTTACTAATACGTGGTTTCAAGGCTACTATCCAATTGATTTTGGGTTAATATCCCTTGTGGTGGAGCCAATTCAGGCTATGTTTTTCTCAAGCTGTGCCTTTAACGACCCTTATTGGGTTATGAGTGATATACTTGTCTCCTCAGTCATCATATATTTTTGTAATTATATGGCCAGATTTACGAAAAAAGCTCCAATTGTATGCCTGATGATTGCAATACTTCTGGACAGACATGTAATAATCGCTTGTCTTGCGGGCTATTTAATGGGGCTCTACAGAGAACAGCTTCAAAAGCTGACCAAGAATTTAATTATTTTTGCTATAACACTTGTTATTATATGGGGTGGATTTTTGACATTGAAATTTAATGACATACTTCCGACAGTTTTTGATGAATATTTCTTCTACACTTTGCTCTACTGTTGTATACTGGCAATAGTTGACAGATTTGTGATTATTCAGAGGGCTTTTAGCACTACTTTTTTCAAGATTCTTGGAAAAATAAGTTTTGGTGTGTATTCCTTCCACTGGCCGGTGATATGCTCCTTTGGAAGTCTTGCTTTGATTATGGGATTTAAGTCGGGTTGGAACGGAGAGCTTACATATTTATTTGCATTTATTTTTTCAGTTGTATGCACTGTGATAATTTCGGTGGTGTACTATTTTGCAGTAGAAAAGCCAGCTGCCAAACTTATGGCAATAACCAACCGTATATGATATAATTAAATTGGGAGAATCTCCCAACAGCCTTTACAAGGATGTACTTAGAAATTGTTTTCCGCAAAGACAATTTCGGAAAGGAGGAACAAGGCTATGGCTATGCTTACAAGCAGCTATTTTTCAATTTTTAACAATAGTAGCAGTAGCAGTAATATTTTTTCCAATATTTCATTAACCGATTACAGTAGTATTCGCAGCGGCTCCTATAAAAAATTGTTAAACAGCTATTATGGCCAGAATAATTCCACGTCTTCTGAAGCTGTTTCCAAGATTGTAAACAATACTGACAGTATGAAACTGACCAGTACCAAAAATGCTGCTGACCAATTGTCAGACTCAGCAAAAGCGCTTTACACTAATGGAACCGACTCTGTATTTAAGGATGAGAAGAATGAAAATGCTGTTATCGATGCTGTTAATGCCTTCGTTGAAGACTACAATAACACAATCGATGCAGTTGACGCTACCGATTCATCCAAGGTTTTGAAGGCTGGAGTTAGCTTGGCAAAGCAGACCAATGCGTACAGCACAAGTCTTGCTAAGGTAGGTATTACCATTAATTATGATAATACTCTTAGCGTTGATGAAGATTTGCTCAAAAACGCTGCTACTAGCGATCTTAAGAGTTTATTTAGCGGAGTAGGCTCTTTTGCATATCAGACAGCAGCTAAGGCAGACCAAATCGGACTTGCAGCCAAACAACAGTCCTCCAGTACTTCTTTATATGGCAGCACTGGCAGCTTAAATTACATGAATTTGTACAGTTCCATTGATGCATATCTTTAGGAGTACTTCGGCAGGCTGTTAACGCAGAACACCGGAATCAAGGCATCGTCTTTGGTTCCGGTATTTTTATGTGCAATGCACTATGTATTTTTCTCTTTTACAAGCTTATACATAGAAAAGCTGTCCTGATACAGCTTGCTTCCAACGGAAGCCTCCAAAGGCAGCTTGTATCTTGCCAG
>CAZNUK010000103.1:0-4979 GCA_964576255.1 uncultured Butyrivibrio sp. | reverse complement strand
AATGCAGTTGTTAAAGTTCTTAAATAGTCATATTCAATTTTTCGCCCTGATACTATATAACTTTTCAACTCCGGAAACTTCCCCACAGTCAGCATTATTAATCCCACCAATAATGCTAACAGCATTCCCAAGGAAAGCGTTTGCCTTTTAAGTTCTTTTAAAACCATTTTTCCCTCCATAAATCTATATTGTTTTTATCACACAATTGTTGCGACCCCAGTAATTGCATTTACAATAACTTCTGTGCCTGAATGTCCCATCCAATGTGGCATTTCTCTATAAAAATGCCAACATGGTACAGCAACAGTTACAAATTTACCATCAATATATTCCTTTTCCACTGTGTATTCAAATAATACTTTATCCATATTTACTCCATTAAAGGATTCATCTTTAGAAACCGTTTCTTTAAATTTTTCCAACGCTTCTTCAAAAGATATACATTCATCTATTTTGTAGTAAGGTTCATAATCCGATATCGAAATCCTTACACTGGATATCCCCCCTGAAAAAAAAGATACTTTTGTTCTTAAAGTTTTTCCAAATGAAGTAGACCTAGCTGGTACTCCCTGAAGTTTTTGGCAATACTCAACAACTAACCTGTCTCCCAACGCGCCTGCAAGTTCTCCATCCGGTGTTGTCTGAAGGAACTCCTCTTCATAAATACAAGAAAATAACTCCAACTCAGTTACACCAATTTTATTCAAAATATCATTTGACATCGATATGGCTTCTTCATTAGTTAATTTGACCTGTATCTCGTCCTCTGAAACTGGTACAGTAGCACGTAAATATTCAGCAAAACCAAATTGCGGCATTGCATATACATAACCCCAATATTCTATTTCTGGTACATCCACTCTATAATATAGTTCTCCGTCCAAATACTTTCTGTCTTGATACTCCCCAAACAAAAAAAACATCTTAGGCAGATATTCTTCATAATCCTTAAATTCAGCAAAATATGTATATAACCCGTCAGTAGCATCAGGTTTGGAAACAATACCATTAATTGTCAATGTCACTTCCCCCAATTCCAGTGTCTGATTAATCGCTTCTTCATACATTGATATCTGTGGTAAATTTTCAACATCTATTGTTTCCTCCACTTCATGCTGTGTTGTCTCAACTGGTGTGTTATCAATTACTGTCGTGGAAGGTGTCTGATTACATCCAGTTAGCAGAACTGCTGATAAAAATAATAGTATTGTTTCCTTTTTCATATATAATTTCTCCTCGTATTCTTGTGAGAATAACTACGACAAACGTCGTAATCATCCACATTGTAATTAATATCTGTCTGGACTCCAGCTTCCTTCATTAGTAACTGAGCTACTACATCTTGGATCAGTTCTAATTCCAAGACAAGTTAATGTATGTGGGCTAACTGTATATGGGTAATCAATATAAATAATTCCCGTGCCAGTATGAGATGCTTCATCTGATAATATCTCACCAGATGCATCTGTCTTACGCACTTGATAATATGTAGGAAATGCTGTTAGCTCATTAACTGTACATTGAACCAAAGCATCTCTTTCAGGATACATTTTTTGTAAAGAAGCATATACATCCACTTGATTAGTAAACTTCCAATTGTATCCAACCGACAGTTCATATAATTGAGTATATCTTCCAGTTCCCGTATTCCATGCAGGGTTACTTGTGTAATCTGCAGCATACGCCACAACTACCATTGCAACAGTCATCACCATTGCTGTTACTAATATTGCTGTTAATTTTTTACCTCTTTTCAACTTATTCAATCCTTTCTTTTCGTTATTTTCGAGTTCTCTTCTCACTAACTCCTGCTTCAAGTTTAGAACTTAATAGCAAATCACACAATACTTCATGCACAAAACGACACATTTATTGCATATTTGGTCGATTTTTGGTACTTGACTTCACCAATCTGTTAATTATTTCACACAATTGGAGAAATGCTGTTAACATTATTCCCATTCCGATGCTTATTGCGAAGTCATAATAATTATTTCTATAGAGCCAGATATATATGGCAGTAAATAACCAGGATAACACAATTGCAATTATTCTATACTTCTCTTTTTCCTTCGTTGATAATCTTCTGTTTTCATTATCAATGGGACTAAGTAAAGTAAGTATACAATTTGCAAGAATTACACCACCGTGAATAATCACATTACATGTTAGGAATTTAATTCCCAACATACACAGCAGCAGTGTTATAACTGATGTTATTAGACATACGTACATCTTTTGCATATGATAGCCACCACTGTACTTTCTGATGAAAATAAACGGTGCTATCATAATGAGCCCCTCCACGACATTACCGGTAAAAATGCCGATTATAATAACAATTATTATCGGAGCAATATTTAGCAGCACACAATTCAGAGCGTATAAATACACGTCTTTATCATCGTCACTAATTGCACCCTCTTTTGACAACCAATTTACTATAAGTTCTAAACCCTTCAACTTCTTCACCCTTTTTACTTCTTGAATTTCTCTAATTTCGCTGGAGCTTTAGGCTGATAGAATACAACGCAGGATGTTGTATTGATTTCAGTTCTTAATACCTTATCCAACACCTTAGCAGTTGCATTTGCAAGCTTATTATTCTCTGCTTTTTTCATTCGTAGCCCTCCCTTCATTTTATTTTAATGACCCGGGCTAAATCATATATCAAGTCTACCATTTTAATTAATCACGTTCTATATACTGTACACGAACGACAGGAAAAGTGTGTTTTTTGGTCGAATAAGCACAATTTTGCACATTTTTTACAACTGCGCCAGAAACTTTCTGCTACAGTTGTATTTTTACTTCTATAGTACTTAGATATTTATTGATTTTCATCCTCCAAATGTCTATAATTAACTTATCTACTTTCGGAGGAATAACGTATACAGATATATATTTGTGATGACAATGTTGATATTACTAAGCAGCTTCACGATTATGTTCTGACATTTTTTTCTCACTATAATTTAACTCCCCCAACCATTACAATTTTTCATAACGGTGAATCCCTCTTGCAATCACATGATAAAAAAGATATTGTGTTTCTTGATGTAGAGATGGATGGCATAAATGGAATTTATGTTGGACAGGAATTAAAGAAACAGAATAAACACACTATCATCTTTATGGTTACATCTTTCTCGGAGTATTTGGATGATGCCATGAAATTTCATGTGTTCAGATATCTGTTCAAACCATTAGATAAGCAGAGATTCTTAAGAAATCTTGAGGATGCTATGCAGTTATATAACACCTTATACAAAACAATCACTGTAGAAGCCAAAGACTCCAATCACGTTATTAATACTAACGAAATTATTATGGTTGAATGCACGGAACGAAAAACAGTTCTACATACACATGATAGAAATATTGTCACTACCAATTCAATGGATTACTGGGAGAAAACACTTTCCGGCAACCAATTCTATCGTTCCCACAAAAGCTTTATCGTAAATATGGCACATATTTCTGACTACAGTCATGATTTAATATATTTTAAAAACTATAAAATTAATGCATATTTAACACGGCGTAAATATACCGATTTCAAAAAAACCTTTGTTAATTATTTAGAATTTACAAGATGAGGAAAGAGCTATGGGAATTACTATTTTTTACATAATTCTATACGTTGTAGAAGCTTTTATTTTATGGCAATATTGTACCACCGTATTTCAATCAAGAAGAGGTAAGCTTTTCGAAATTTTCACCTGCATTGCCGGATATGGAATACTGTTTTTCATCTCACAATTTAGCGAATTCTGGTCCAACCTTTTATCCATTCTTGTGGTACATTTTTTTGTAATGATGGTCTCATATAAAAGCAAATGGTATACTGCACTGTTACATTCAGGTATATCCACTATGATATTGTCATCTACAGAGCTGATTGTTCTGGCAATTTTATCACGATTTACAACTAATATATATGTTGAATTATCTTATTTTGTATTAGGCTCATTTATTTCAAAGCTATTATATTTTATTGTTTTGTTTGCTATTTCTCATATAATCAAGAACCACAAAGAACACCGAAACAAACCTGACCATGGCGGGGTCATTTTAATTGTAGTTCCAATTACATCCACTGGTATTGCAATCACTTTATTTAGTGTATGCCTCAATACTGAATTAACATTTATACAGGATTTGTTCGTATCTATAAGCGGCGTGTTAGTTCTGGTAATCAACCTGCTTATATTTTATTATTACGATTACAGTCAGACAATGAATGATAACTATACTGACTTGCAGATTCGCCTGCAAAAAGAAAATGATACTTCAGAATATTACAAAATGCTTGTTGAACATGATGATAAACAGCGTATCCTTATACATGACATTAAAAATCATCTCTCAACGATTCTAAATATGAATGAGAGTAATTCAAGAGATAAGGTTTCTGAATATATCACTCAGATAATTAACGAACCTGCAATGCAGACTTCTCTTAAGATATGTGACAACGAATTACTTAATGTTCTCTTGAACAGATACAAAAAAATATGTGCTACAGAAGGCATTGAATTCAAAACTGATATTAGAAAGAATTCCGTTAACTTTCTTAAGGACGAGGAGATTACATCCTTGTTTGCTAACCTCTTAGATAACGCAATTGAAGCTGCTAGGCAATCTGATGCCCCTTACATAGAAATCAACGCATCAAGCAAGCCCGACACAGCTTTTACACTTATAAATATAATAAATGCGTGTACTGAAAAACCATTAGTGGATTATAACGGTAATTTAATTACCCGAAAGATTGACAGACGTTCCCACGGAATCGGAATGAAAAGTGTAAAACATATTATTGATACACATGAAGGCACCTTAGACTTTAGATATGATGAAAGCAACAAAGAATTTGTAACTAACATCATTTTGAAGAGTTCTTAATTCAATACTATGGGGTTGTCGGGAAATAGATAGTCCATAACAGCGGAGGCTGTGACACAAAAGTCACAGCC
>CAZNUK010000102.1:0-5098 GCA_964576255.1 uncultured Butyrivibrio sp. | reverse complement strand
TTCGAACCCTGGACACCCTGATTAAGAGTCAGGTGCTCTACCAACTGAGCTAAAGACGCGTCCAATATATTCGGTGCACTAAGCACAATAGATAATATATCAGACAGAAAAATTATTGTCAACACTTTTTTTAATTTTTTTCAAAAATTCCTTTAAGTGCACAAAAAGCCCTCTTTAGTTTAACAATTTCACAGTTAAGCCTCTTCGTTAGTGAGCCCCCTCCTCTGCCACGTTTGAATAAGGACTTTTTCATTGACTACCTCTCTATAATCATTTTATTAATTGGAACACCCTCTGAGGAAAATCTGATTTCATACTCTGTCATAATATTTCCCTCATTCATATCACTGTTATGAAGGTCGTAGGTAATTGCCTTCATATTCCAGCCTGCTTCCTTAGTCTCTTCAACTGAAAAATCAAACAAATCCCTGTTGTCTGTTTTAAATTCAACTGTACCGTCTTTTTTAAGAAAGTCATTGTATCTTCCCAAAAACTGTCTGGAGGTAAGTCTTCTCTTAGCGTGTCGGTCCTTAGGCCACGGGTCTGAAAAATTAAGATAAATTAAGTCAACTTCTTCTTTATCAAATATGTCTGTAACATTCTCTGCATCCATTCTGATAAAAATAAGATTAGGAAGCTTTAATTCCTCCTGCTTTTCCAAAGCCCTGATTAACACGCTGGAGTATTTTTCTATTCCTATGTAATTGATGTCAGGATTATTGGTAGCAAGTGTTGTTAAGAAACGCCCCTTGCCGGTACCTATTTCCAAGTGAATTGGGTTGCTGTTTCCAAAATGCTCTCTCCAGCGTCCCTTTAACTCCTCCGGATTATTTACAGTATATTCACTTTCAATCATTGCCTCTCTGGCACCTTTAACGTTTCGTAATCTCATTTTATTCCTCTCTTTATTTTATTCATTTTCCGTATTATAATATTCTTATCTTAAATATAATAAAGGAATTTTACATGAAAATAAATAGAATTTTTTCAATTTTTATAATTAGCTGTATCCTTACCGGGTTTTTGGGCAGCGTTAAAGTGTCCGCAGCTGAGGAAAACACCCTTGGTCTTCCTGAATTTCCTGTAATAGAATCCAACAACATAGTTGTAATGGATGCGGACAGCAGGGAAGTGCTTTTTGCCAGAAATCCCGACTTAAAATCCTACCCGGCCAGTACCACCAAGCTTTTGACTGCTCTTTTGGTTCTGGAAAACTGCGGACTTCAGGACGTTGTTACTTACTCCGCAAATGCGGTTAACAGTATCGAATATGGTGATGCCAATGCCTCAATTTCCGAAGGCGAGGAGCTTACCGTGGAACAATCCTTATATTGTCTGCTGTTACGTTCCGCCAATGAAGTTGCCTACGGACTGGCGGAGCATGTTTCCGGTAATGTAAGTAGCTTTTCCACCCTTATGAATTCCAAAGCAGAATCACTTGGGGCATACAATACTCATTTTACCAATGCAAGCGGACTTACGGACCAGTTTCATTACACCACCCCTTACGATATGGCTTTAATTGCCAGTGCTTGTTTTAATAATAAAGAGCTCATGAAGGTTGCCGGTTATGGGGATATGTATATTATTCCGCCTACTAACAAAAGCAGCTTTACACGTTATTATACACCACGATTTGAGATGCTTGAAGGTGGTGATTATGCCTATGAATATGCCTGTGGTGGTAAAACGGGATATACCGATGCTGCCGGAAATTGTCTGGTTTCCTTTGCAGAAAAAGATGGCCTGCGTCTGGTATGTGTAGTTTTTAATAGTGGGTCAGCCACAAGATATAATGACAGCAAGGCTTTATTTGATTACTATCTCAATAATTACAAAAAGATATACATAGATGAATTTGATTCTGAAATCTCCAATGCAGATATAGATTTACTTAATCTGACCTTGGAGCTTTCCTCCAAAGACAGTGTTTCGTTAGGCTTCAAAGAAAATGCCTACCTTCTGGTTCCTAATAAGGTTCAAAAGGATGGTTTAACCACTATTGCAACTTATTCGGACAGCCCGGGATATGTTGGCGAGGAGGGTGGATTTGCCTGTCTGAGTTTTTTCTATGAAAATACCAATGTAGGTAATGCCACCGTATTTATTAAAAACTCCCATAACACAGGCAATGTATATGACGACACAGGAGTAATTAACCGTGCAGAGTATTTCTATATTAATATATGGTATATTGTAGGCGGAATTGTTCTTATTGGAATAATTATTACCATTGTTATAATTGTAAACAAAAGAAAATGGCGTTACAAAAACTATATATCAAGAAACCTTCGCTTTTAATCAGCGAAGGTTTCTTTCTCTTATTCTACGGTTACGCCTTTTCTGACGTTCCAATAATTGTTTTTGTTTGATTGTGGCAATTGCTTCTTCTGTTGCAGGCTTCATTATTTTAATTCCAAAATATTGACCGTCGTCTGTTTTACGGATTCTTATCTTGCCTTTTATATAGCCATGCTCATTACAATATGACAGTGAATAATATTTTTTATGGCTGGTGGAAAACCATCTGATTTTCTTGCGAATAGGTCTGTTACATATCGGGCATATACTGGTCAGAAGTCTGCCGTACTGCATAGTCTCATCCGTATCGGAAAAACCTCTTGAGATGTATTTGGTATACTCACCATAATTAATCGTATACTCCTCCTTAGGCGAGGTCGGAATCACAAAAGTGTCTATAGAAGTAAATACCTTAACTTTGTCAAAATCCAATGTTTTAAACACCATAGAGGTATACCATGCATCCGCAAAGGCTGAATGAAAAGGAATTGTCTTTTCCAGCTGTTGTTCATTCACTGCGGTCTCAAGGGATACTGCTTTTTTACCATCCAAAAAACATTTGCTGTAAAGCTTTTGCACATCATAGAAAATAAATGGTCTTGTAAATTCATAGTCAAGTTTATAGAATCTGCAATTTCTCTGAAGCTCAACTAAATCCATATTGCCCCACGTACAAAACATAAATTCGCCTTCGGCGCTGCACCACTCTAAAAACTCCTTGCCAACCTCTTCAAAGCTTCTGCCTTTTTTAAGTTCTTCCATTGTAAGCATAATCAAATCTTTGGTGGCCCAATGAAGTTCTTTGTAAATTTTGGGTGCAACAATCTCATGAAATCTGCCAAGCTCTTTAAATTGTGAATTTAATTTAATGGCTCCGATTTCAATAATCTCAAAAGGTAACTCTTTATTAACTTGTTCTTTCCCATTGGGACTTTGATTCCATTCCAAATCGAAAATAATATAGTTCATAGTTTGCCTTCATTCGCAATATATTTAAAACAAAGCCGAAAATCCATAACAGATTTCCGGCAGAATGTCCTGGCGTCCCTGACTGGAGTCGAACCAGCGGCCTTTCGCTTAGGAGGCGAACGCTCTATCCTACTGAGCTACAGAGACTAATATTTGAAAAACCAATGGTTATTCTAACATGTTATAAATTTAACGTCAATGCTCACTGTCCAATTCTTTAAAATCAATATAGCCCTGAAGCCATATTTTTCCAACAAATCGACATCCTGCCTGTGGCATTCCGTATAAATCTTTTTTATTAATTCCTACGCTTATTATGTTGTCATTACATTCCAACAACATATTGTAAACCACTTCACCGGTAACTTCATTTCTGAGACTGTAAATTTCCAGAATATTGCCCACTACAGAATAGCAGTCACATTCCAGACCGGAAGGGATAAAAGAAGAATTAACAATTGAATATACATCTTCTTTTTTAATTCTTTCACACAAATTAGAAAGCAAATCATAATCACAAAGTGTTAAGTCATCTATTGCCTGGGCATCCCCTTGAAGTGCCATATCCACCAACTTATTTCTTCTGTTGGTGTCCGCATTGCATTTTTCAATCTGAGCTTTTGTCTGACGAATTGGAAAAATTATTTTCCCCCCTGTTGACAAAGCACTAAGGTGCACAAACCTGTCCGTAACTACTGATTCTCCTATGGCATAGCTAAGATAATCCACTATGTTTTTCAGAAAAAAAATAGGGGCAACCTCTCTTCTTGGCTCATTGCAGTGAACCATATAAGCCTCTTTATCAGACTGTCGCTCAATAATAAGCTGCTTGTTAAATCTGGGATTGGTCCCCTTTATATATGGAAAATAAAAGGATTGGTCAAAAACTCTCTCCTTAGGATTATACATTCCGCGAATGCACAATCCTCCCATATCCTCAAAGGTAAAACCCGTCTGTTTTTTTAGCATACTGTGATTAATCTGCGCCTCATACATTTCTCCCTGGGGAGGGTTGTTGATGTCATATATGACGCAGTTGTTTTGGATAGCACTTTCAACTATTTTGTTTAAAAGAATATCCATAGCAGACTTGGTAGAAATTTCACTAAGTCCGATTGTTCTTGCATATAAGTGCATTATTTATTTTCCTTTTTTTCAATTTTGGTCATTCCACCCATATATGGCTGTAATGCTACAGGAATATTAACTGAACCATCTGCATTAAGATTATTCTCCAAAAATGCAATAAGCATTCTAGGTGGTGCAACTACTGTATTGTTAAGAGTATGAGCAAAATATTTGCCATTTTCTCCGTTAACACGAATCTTTAATCTTCTCGCCTGAGCATCGCCAAGGTTAGAGCAGCTTCCTACCTCAAAGTATTTTTTCTGTCTAGGTGACCATGCCTCAACGTCAATTGACTTAACCTTAAGATCTGCCAAATCTCCGGAACAGCATTCCAAGGTACGAACCGGAATATCCAGTGAACGGAACAAATCAACGGTATTCTGCCATAACTTGTCAAACCACATTATGCTATCTTCAGGCTTACATACAACAATCATTTCCTGTTTTTCAAACTGATGAATTCTGTATACACCACGTTCTTCAATTCCATGAGCTCCTTTTTCTTTTCTGAAGCAAGGAGAGTAGCTGGTCATTGTGTATGGAAGATTTTTTTCATCCAGAAGGTTGTCAATAAACTTACCAATCATTGAGTGCTCACTTGTACCAATAAGGTATAAATCCTCGCCCTCAATCTTGTACATCATTGCTTCCATTTCAGCAAAGCTCATAACACCTGTAACAACCTCACTTCTAATCATAA
>CAZNUK010000101.1:0-5311 GCA_964576255.1 uncultured Butyrivibrio sp. | reverse complement strand
GTATATCTTTCGTTGAGGCAGATATTTGTGGTAAAATCAGACAGCTTATTGTCAATGAATAATTGTTATAATTAATTATTATGAAAGGAAAGGTATAGTCATGGAATTTGAAAAATTACAGCAGATTATTGCAGAGGTATTGAATGTTGAAGCTTCAGACATTACAATGGATACTACTTTCATCGATGATTTAGGAGCAGATTCTCTTGATGTTTTCCAGATTATTATGGGAATTGAAGAAGAATTCGACATTGAAATTCCTAACGAGGCTGCAGAGTCAATCGTTACAGTTGCAGATGCAGTTGAGCAGATTAAGAAAGCACATAACTAATTGTTACAGGTGTTTACTAAGGCATTTAATGCGAATGAAAAGCCCATATTAATGGGCTTTTTTAGCTCTATAGGAGAGAATTATGAACTTGAAGGAATTTGAAAAGAGAATTGAATACTCTTTTTATGACAAAAACATTTTAAGACTTGCTCTTACTCATAGCTCTTATGGTAATGAGGTGTACAGGGACAGACAGCATAATAATGAGAGACTGGAATTTCTTGGAGATGCTGTTCTTGAGCTTACAGTAAGTAATTATTTGTATAATAATTATTCTGATTTGCCTGAAGGTGAGCTCACAAAGCTTAGAGCGAGTATTGTATGTGAACCTACCCTTGCTATGTGTGCCAGAGAAATTGGTCTGGATGAAATGCTTTATCTGGGCAAAGGGGAGGAATTAACCGGTGGTAGATTCAGGGACTCCATTACAAGTGATGCTTTTGAGGCATTAATTGGTGCTATTTATAATGATGGAGGCATTGAGTGTGCCACAGGCTTCGTTGAAAATTTTGTTCTAAATGATATTGATAATAAAAAGCTTTTTGTTGACAGTAAATCAATTTTGCAGGAACGAATTCAGGCAGGCTTTAAGAGCGGACCGGAATATTATCTGGTGGGCGAAAGCGGACCTGACCATTGCAAGGAGTTTTCTGTTGAAGTTAGAATCGAAGGTCAGATTATTGGAACTGGAACCGGCAGAACTAAAAAAGCCGCCGAACAGAAAGCTGCATACAATGCAATTCTTAATATGCAGGAACAAAAGACTAATATAGGATAGGTATGAACAAATGTATTTAAAAAAAATAGAGGTGCAGGGTTTTAAATCCTTTGCCAATAAAATGCTGTTCGAATTTGACAATGGAATAACAGGTATTGTTGGACCTAACGGGAGCGGTAAAAGTAACATTGCCGATGCTGTACGTTGGGTTCTTGGTGAGCAAAGCGCTAAACAGCTTCGTGGCTCTAAGATGGAAGATGTTATCTTTGCCGGAACCCAGATGCGTAAGCCGGTTAGCTTTGCATCAGTTTCTCTTACCATTGATAATTCGGACCACAGACTTGATGTGGCATATGATGAAGTAACTGTAGCCAGACGTGTATATCGTTCCGGTGAAAGCGAATATTATCTTAATGGTAATTCATGCAGACTTAAGGATATTAATGAATTGTTCTATGATACCGGTGTGGGTAAGGAAGGTTATTCGATTATCGGACAGGGACAGATTGATAAAATCCTTAGTGGTAAACCTGATGAGAGAAGAGAACTTTTTGATGAAGCGGCAGGTATTGTTAAATTTAAGCGTAGAAAAGCTGCTGCCCAGAAAAGTCTTGATAATGAAAGCATGAACCTTGTAAGAATTAACGATATTCTTGCAGAGCTTGAAAAGCAGGTTGGTCCTCTTTCTCGTCAGTCAGAAAAAGCCAAGGAATACCTTAAACTCAAGGAAGAATTAAAGAAGTATGAAGTTAATTTATTCCTTTTAGAATCTGAATCCTTACAGGCATCTTATGATGAGCTTTCTAAGAAACTTGAAATCGTAGAAAACGATATTGAAACAAATCGTGCAGAATTTGAGAAGATAAAAAGCGTTTATGATGAAAAAGAGGCCAAGATTCAAGAGATTTCCGGTGAAATTGAAGAACTTACTGCCAAAAATAATCAGGCAGAAATTGACCGTAACAGATTGATTAATCAGATTGAGATTTTAAAAGAGCAGATTAACTCAGCCAACACAACAGATTCACATATTGCAGACAGAATTAATGAGCTTAAAGAGCAGTGGGATGAACGTAATGAGGAGAAAAACACTCTTATTAAGCAGAAATTTGAGATTTCAGAGCTTTCAGATGAGATTTTTGCCCGTCAAAACGCTGTTGATAAGGCGGTAGAAGACTTAAATACCACTATTTCAGACCTGATGAATGAAATAGATAATAAGAAGAATACAATTTTTGACAATCTTAATCAAAAGAGTGTTATTCAGGCAAACATCCAGCGCTATAACACCATGCTAGAGCAGATAAATATAAGAAAAGCAGAACTTAACAGCAAGCTTATTAATTTTAAAACTGATGAAAGCGAATTTGATAGTGTGATTCGCTCTCTTAAGGCGCAGTTGGACACTATCGCCGAGAAGACACAGGCTCTTAGTGAAGTGATTAAGTCTAATGAAGAATTAATAGCTGCAACCAAAGAAGAGAAACAAAATACTCTTACCAAGCTTAATAGTACCAAAGAGCAGTTAATGAGAAATAACTCCCGTTTGGAAACCATGAAAAACATTGCTGAAAGATATGATGGATATGGTAACAGCATCCGTAAAGTAATGGAATGCAATGAAAAGGGCGTAATTGGTGTAGTTGCAGATATTGTTAAGACTGAGAAAAAATACGAAATAGCCATCGAAACAGCCCTTGGTGGAACTATTCAGAATATTGTAACAGATAATGAAGATACAGCTAAGAAAATGATTGCCTATCTTAAAAATAATCGTTTTGGCAGAGCAACATTTCTTCCTTTGTCAGCAATTTCCAAGAAGTTATCCTCTAAGGACAGAGTTTCTAATGAGCCGGGACTTATTGGCTATGCATCACAGCTTGTAAATGTTGACAATGAATATAAAGAATTAGCAGATTATCTTTTGGGTAGATGCGTTGTTGTAGATACAATTGATAATGCCCTTAAGCTTAACAGAAAATATTCATATTCCCTTAAAATTGTTACATTGGAAGGGGAGCTTCTTAATCCGGGAGGTTCTATGACCGGTGGTGCATTCAAAAACTCCAGCAATCTTCTTGGTAGAAGAAGAGAAATTGAGGATTTGGAAGCGTCTGTTAAAAAACTTTCTGACGAAATAGGAAGACTTGAGTCCGTAATCTGGAAATGTGATATTACAATTTCCAAAACAAGGGAAACCTTAGAAAAGGACAAAAATGAATTACAGGAAAATCTTCTTTTACAAAACACTGTGGATATTCAGCATAAGCAGCAGGTGGACAAGCAAAATGAAGTTAAGTCCATCTATGAAAATAACCACAAGGAAGCTAAGGAAATTGAAGAACAGATTGTTGATATCAAATCTAATCTTAAGTCATTAAAAGAAGAGCTTGCTAATATTGAGACATTTAATGAAGATGCAAATAAGTGGATTGAAGCTGCCAATACCCGATTGGATAATCTTAGACTTCAACTGGTTGACAAAAACAAAGAAGCCGAAGCTGTTCATATCGAGTATTCAGGAATTGCCCAGAAGGTTGATTTTGCAGAAGAAAGTGTCAAGCGTGTCTTAAGAGAAATGAGCAGACTTAAGGAAAATATCGAAGAATTAGAGGAAAGCAAGGCAGATTCCTCTAATGCAGTAGAGACCAAAAATAACGAGATTGCCCAGATTACTGAGACAATTGAAATTGCAGGAACTACAATTTCTAATTATAACGATGAGCTTACTACTAAAAAAGCCTTAAAAGAAGAGCTTCAAAGTTCAATTAAGAGCTTCTTTGACAGTCGTGAGACTTGCCAGAATACTTTGGTTGAGTTAGAGAAAGAACAGTTCCGTCTGTCGCAGAACAAAGAAAAGGTTGAGAATAACAGAGATCAGAAGATTGATTATATGTGGTCTGAGTACGAGATTACACTTAATCAGGCTGCCCAGATGAAGGATGAAGAACTTAATAATGAGAATGAAATCAGAAAGACTGTAGCCGGAATTAAAACTGACATTAAGAAGCTTGGTGATGTTAATGTGGGAGCTATCGAAGAATACAAGGAGGTTGCAGAGCGTTATGAATTCTTAAAAGGTCAGCATGATGACCTTACGGCAGCCAAGGACAAGCTTATTAGTATTATTGACGAGCTTGATACCGGTATGAGAGAAAGATTCACAAGCAAGTTTGAAGAAATTAAGGTTGAATTTGATAAAGTGTTCAAACAGCTTTTTGGTGGAGGAAAGGGTACAATTGAGCTTGACCCTGAGGCGGATATTCTTGAAGCCAATATTTCCATTATTTCTCAGCCACCTGGTAAGAAACTCCAGAATATGATGCAACTTTCTGGTGGTGAGAAGGCGTTAACAGCTATTTGTCTGTTATTTGCAATTCAGAACCTTAAGCCGTCCCCATTCTGTCTTTTGGATGAGATTGAAGCCGCTCTGGACGACTCTAACGTAGACAGATATGCTAAGTATTTACATAATCTTACTAAGAATACTCAGTTTATTGTTATCACTCACAGACGTGGTACAATGGCTTGTGCGGACAGATTATATGGAATAACAATGCAGGAAAAGGGTGTATCCACACTAGTTTCAGTTGATTTGATTGAAAAACAGTTGGATGAAGCGCCTAAGCAGTAGAGAGGTTTAGTATGGCAGGATTTTTTAAAAAATTAGTTTCTGGTCTTACCAAAACAAGAGATAATGTAGTTTCAGGCCTTAATTCGATTTTTCACGGTTTTTCCAAAATAGACGATGAGTTTTATGAGGAATTAGAAGAAATCCTTATTATGGGGGATTTGGGCGTTGCTACAACTGAAAAAATCATAGAGGACCTTAAAACAAAAGTTAAAGAATTAAAAATTAAAGAGCCGGCTGAATGCAAGGAGCTTCTGATTAATTCCATTAAGGAGCAGATGAATTTAGGTGAAAATGCCTATGAGTTTGAAAATCGTAAATCAGTTGTTCTTGTAATCGGTGTTAATGGTGTGGGCAAAACTACCTCCATTGGTAAAATTGCAGCCGGTCTTAAAAATCAAGGCAAAAAAGTAATTATGGCTGCTGCGGACACATTCCGTGCTGCGGCTATAGAACAGCTTACGGAGTGGGCACATAGAGCCGGAACGGACATTATTGCCCAAAAGGAAGGCTCTGACCCGGGAGCGGTTGTATTTGATGCAATTCAGGCAGCAAAGGCAAGGAATGCAGATGTTCTTATCTGCGACACAGCCGGAAGACTTCATAATAAGAAAAATCTTATGGAGGAGCT
>CAZNUK010000100.1:2277-5383 GCA_964576255.1 uncultured Butyrivibrio sp. | reverse complement strand
CTTGCAGGTCGCGTAAAAGGATGTAAGACAAGTCTTTCAAGTATGTTTGAGGCGGTTGGTGCTTATACAGCCGGCAAAATAACAGCCGAAGAGCTTGATGAATATGAGAACAACGCATGCCCTACATGTGGCTCTTGCTCAGGTATGTACACAGCTAACAGCATGAACTGCCTTACAGAAGCTATTGGTATGGGACTTGGTGGTAACGGAACAATTCCTGCGGTATATTCAGAGCGTATTAAGCTTGCAAAACATGCAGGAATGAAGGTCATGGAACTTTTAGAGAAAAACATCCGTCCACTTGATATTATGACTGAGGATGCTTTTATGAATGCTCTTACAGTTGATATGGCACTTGGCTGTTCTACTAACACAATGCTTCATCTTCCTGCTATTGCCAGAGAAGCAGGTGTTGATTTGAATCTTGATATAGCTAATGAGATTAGCGCAAGAACTCCTAACCTCTGTCATCTTGCACCAGCAGGTCACACATACATTGAAGACCTTAACGAAGCAGGTGGCGTATATGCAGTTATGAACGAGCTTTCTAAGAAAAATCTTCTTAAGCTTGATTTAATTACAGCTACAGGTAAGACAGTTGGAGAAAATATTGCAGGATGCTTTAATAAGAATCCTGAGGTTATTCGTCCTTCTGAAAATCCATACAGTGAAACCGGAGGAATTGCAGTTCTTCGTGGAAATATTGCACCGGACAGCTGCGTTGTTAAGCGTTCTGCAGTAGTTGAAGAGATGCTTGTGCATGAAGGTCCTGCAAGAGTCTTTGATTGTGAAGAGGATGCAATTGCAGCTATTAAGGGCGGCAAAATTGTAGCCGGAGACGTAGTTGTTATCAGATACGAAGGACCTAAGGGCGGCCCTGGTATGAGAGAAATGCTTAACCCAACATCTGCAATTGCAGGTATGGGACTTGGTTCTTCTGTAGCGCTTATTACTGACGGAAGATTTTCAGGTGCATCAAGAGGAGCTTCCATCGGGCATGTGTCACCTGAGGCAGCAGTAGGCGGACCAATCGCACTTATTGAAGAAGGAGATATCATAAAGATTGATATTCCTGCCAATACAATTAACGTTGATGTAAGCGACGAAGAATTAGCAGAGAGAAAAACAAAATGGCAGCCAAGAGAGCCTAAGGTAACCAAAGGATATCTTGCTCGTTATGCTAAGATGGTTACATCAGCAGATAAAGGTGCGGTTCTTGATGTAAAATAAATAATTGGTTACTAAGAAACCGTTACATAGAATAAATTAATGGAGAGAAACAATGCAGTTAAATGGATCACAGATAATTATAGAATGTCTTAAAGAACAGGGCGTTGATACAGTTTTTGGATATCCGGGAGGAGCTATCCTTAATGTATATGACGAGTTATATAAGCATAGTGATGAAATCACACATATTTTAACATCTCATGAGCAGGGAGCTTCCCATGCTGCAGATGGATATGCAAGAGCTACAGGCAAAGTTGGTGTGTGTTTTGCTACATCAGGACCTGGAGCGACTAATCTTGTAACAGGAATTGCAACAGCCTTTATGGATTCAGTTCCGATGGTGGCAATTACCTGTAACGTAGGTGTGCCGCTTCTTGGCAAGGACAGCTTTCAGGAAATTGATATTGCAGGTGTGACAATGCCTATCACCAAACATAATTTTGTGGTAAGAGATGTTAACAAGCTTGCAGATACCATAAGAGATGCTTTCCGCATTGCCAAAACAGGCAGACCGGGACCGGTACTTGTGGATATTCCTAAGGATGTAACTGCTAAAATGGCAGAGTACGAGTATGTCAAACCAACAGTAATTCCTACTGTTGTTAAGGATATTACAGATGAAGCTGTTGACAATGCAGTACAGATGATTAATGAGGCTAAAAAGCCATTTGTATTTGTTGGCGGTGGCGCTGTTATTGCCGGCGCAGATGCAGAACTTAGAGAATTCGTAGATAAGGTTAATGCGCCTGTAACAGATTCCTTAATGGGTAAGGGTGCTTTTGATGGCAAAGACCCATTATATACCGGAATGCTTGGTATGCACGGAACCAAAACCTCCAATCTTGGGGTAATGGAATGTGACCTTCTCGTAGTAGTTGGTGCACGTTTCTCTGACAGAGTAACCGGAGATACCAGAAGATTTGCTCCTAATGCCAAGATTTTGCAGTTTGACATTGATCCTGCCGAAATTAACAAAAACATCCGTGTTGATGCCTGCATCATCGGTGATGTTAAGGAAATACTTAAGCGAATTAATGCTAAGCTTGGCAATCTCAATCATCAGGAATGGATTGATAAGATTGTAGATATGAAGGCTCAGTATCCTCTCAAATATAATCAGGATGCTTTAACAGGTCCATACATAGTAGAAAAAATCTACGAGATAACCGGCGGTGATGCAATTATCACCACAGAGGTTGGACAGCATCAGATGTGGGCAGCCCAGTATTTCAAATACAGTAAGCCAAGAACCCTTCTTAGTTCAGGCGGTCTTGGTACTATGGGCTATGGTCTTGGAGCAAGTATCGGAGCAAAGATGGGATGCAGAGACAAAACAGTTATTAACGTAGCAGGCGATGGCTGCTTCCGTATGAATATGAATGAGATTGCTACCGCAACCAGATACAACATTCCTATCATTGAAGTTATTATTAACAACCATGTTCTTGGAATGGTAAGACAGTGGCAGACTCTGTACTATGGCGAAAGATACTCATTTACAGTACTTGATGATCAGGTTGATTTTGTAAAGGTAGCTGAAGCTATGGGCGCAAAAGCATACAAAGTAACCACCAAGGAAGAGTTTGAAGCAGCTCTTAAGGATGCTATTGCACTTAATATTCCTTGTGTTCTTGATTGCCAGATTGAGAAAAATGACAAAGTATTCCCAATGGTAAGCCCGGGAGCATCTTTAGCAGATACATTTGATTCATAAAATTTTGTAGGGCTTGTCCCGTTATGTGGCCACCGCAAGCGTTGCTTGTGGTGGTTTTTTATGAAGAAGCGTTTGATGTGTGGTTTATCAGTTTCTTATTTAAAAAAGCCCAAAGCAAGCCGTGAGACCTCCGCGCAGTCAGAGAAGGAGGTCTCAGCCGCG
>CAZNUK010000100.1:0-2177 GCA_964576255.1 uncultured Butyrivibrio sp. | reverse complement strand
CAGTCAGAGAAGGAGGTCTCAGCCGCGAAAAGCAAGCCGTGAGACCTCCGCGCAGTCAGAGAAGGAGGTCTCAGCCACTAAAAGCAAGCCGTGAGACCTCCGCGCAGTCAGAGAAGGAGGTCCCAGCCGCCCAAAGCAAGCCATGAGACCTCCGCGAAGCTAGAGAAGTAGGTCTCAGCCACTAAAAGCAAGCCGTGAGACCTCCAATCAGCTATGTGGCGACCTATAAAGACAATAAAAATGCCCTACATTGAATGGCTAGTTGCCAAACAATGCAAGGCATAAAATAGCAAGTTATCTAACATCTGCCTCGAAGAATAAAGCGATTGTTCCCGGACCGGCATGAGCACCGATAGTAGGACAGATGTATTCGATTATTACTTCCTTAACAGTTGAAATCTTCTCCTGAATAAGGGAAGCGACATATTGTGCATCTTCTAAAACATCTCCATGACTAATCATAATGGTATCATTAATTCTGTTACCCATAGTTGCAATCATTGTATCAACAAGCTTCATAAGAGATTTCTTACGACCTCTTGCCTTGTCAGTTGAAACAAGGTGACCTGTGTCATCAACATGTAAAAGAGGCTTGATACCAATAATTGTACCAATAAGAGCAGTAGCCTTGGAAACTCTGCCACCACGATGAAGGTGGAATAAATCATCAACAGTAAAGTGATGTGCGATATGACCTTTGAGCTCCTCTACATAGGCAACGGTCTCGTCAAAGCTATGACCCTCATTCTTATACTTAATTGCCTTGTATACCAAAAGCCCCTGGCCCATGGATGCGCAGAGGGAATCAATTACAGTAATGCGGCTTCCTTCATATTCTTCCATTAGCTCATTAGCCGCAATGGCGCTGTTCTGACAGCTACTGCTTAATCCTGATGAAAAACCAATGTGAAGAATGTCATAGCCCTCTTTAAGGCGAGCTTCAAAGAGCTCTTTTGAATCCTCGGGGTTGGTTGCCATTGTTGTAGGCATCTCGCCTTCTCTCATTCGGCGATAAAATTCTTTTGGCTCAAGCTGCTTATCTTTGCCGTATATTTCATCCTCACCAAAACGATAGAAAAGAGGATGAATGTCAATATTGTGCTTTGCACAATATGAAGCCGGCAAATCAGCGGCTGTGTCAGTTGTAATAATAAAGTCTTTCATTATTAATCCTCCATGATAACTATTACACTAAATATATAGAACAAACTAATGTAATAATAACACAACGTTGACAAAATAACAAACAAATTATTTCAAAAAAGTATGAAAAAAAGTATTGACATTAATAAAAAGCAATGGTATATTGTAGAAGTTGTGAAAAGAAGAAGAGTATCCGCTCTCACCCTGACACACAGGTGCTCCGGGTTATTATACGAGAATTAGTCCTTAGGGGCTTTATGTATGTGCGGATAGTTTTCTATCCGCATTTTATATTTTGGAGGTACACTACCATTAACGATTTAATGATTAATGAACAAATCAGAGACAAAGAAGTCCGTCTTGTCGGAGAGAATGGCGAGATGCTTGGCGTTATGTCAGCTAAGGACGCAATGAAATTAGCTAGGGAGGCAGAACTTGACCTTGTTAAGATTGCTCCTACAGCCCAGCCACCTGTATGTAAGATTGTAGATTACGGCAAATACAGATACGAGCAGGCTAGAAAAGAAAAAGAAGCTAAGAAGAAACAGAAAATTGTTGATATTAAGGAAGTAAGATTATCTCCGAATATCGAAAGCAACGACCTTAATACTAAGGTTAACGCAGCAAGAAAATTCCTTGAGAAGGGTGACAAGGTTAAGGTTACACTTCGTTTTAGAGGAAGAGAAATGGCACATATGGCATCAAGCAAGCATATTCTTGATGACTTTGCTGAACAGCTCGCAGATTGTGCAGTGGTTGAAAAACCAGCCAAGGTTGAGGGCAGAAGCATGGCTATGGTATTAGCTGTAAAGCGTTAATAGGTTAATTATTTTAAGGAGGATTTACATTATGCCAAAAATGAAAACAAACAAAGCAGCCGCTAAGCGTTTTAAAAAGACTGGAACAGGCGAATTAAAGAGAATGAAGGCTTACAAGAGCCATATCTTAACTAAGAAGACAGCTAAGAGAAAGAGAAATCTTAGAAAAGCAGCTCTTACTGATTCTACAAACATTAAGAATATGAAGAAGATTTT
>CAZNUK010000099.1:0-5432 GCA_964576255.1 uncultured Butyrivibrio sp. | reverse complement strand
GTTGGATTTGTCTTTCTATTGATAAATGGTATTTGGACCTTTGTTTAGTATGGAGTAATAATATGAAAAAGATTGTACTAATTATTTCTAGTATTATTGTAGCAGTTCTGGGAGTGGTAATTTTTCTAATAATTCACAATTCAAATAAGGCAAAATTTTCTGATGATGAAGCAAAATTCGTTATTGTTTCTGCTGCAATCGTAGAAGGAATTGTAGAAGATGAAAAAGATTTTAAACAAGAACATTTTAATGAGATTAAAGAGGTGAATATTGGATATATCGGGAAATGCGAAACGATTATAGATATAGCAAAATGTGAAAATTTAGAAAACTTAACGATTGGATCTAAAAGAGGTTATACTCAATACTATCAAGGTGATATGGAGGAGAATGTGTCTTCATTAAGCAGTTTGAAAGTTGAGAAATTTCAAGAAGAATTATCAATTATTCTTCAAAAATGTTCAAAACTTAAATTAGTTAAAATTGTAAATGAAAATAATAGTTGCGAATTAACTAATTTGGAGTTTTTTAAGGGTATTGATAATTTAGAAGGCATTAAAATTGAGCAAATAAACGATGTTGACTATAGTCCTTTGTATGAGTTAACAAATTTAATAAGTCTTAGAATTAAAAATTGTAATTTGGATAATGTTAAAGGTATTGATAATTTATCAAAGTTATGTAGGCTTAGTTTGGATTATACTAATATAAGTGTTGCAGAGGACATTGTTAAATTAGAATCATTGGAAGAACTAAGTATTATTGGAACACCACTAGCAGAAAACAAAGAAGAACTACAAAAAATATATGATAAATTTCCGAATATAACAATTTTTACGGAGTAAAGGAAAAAAGTTTATGGACATAGATATAATGCTGGAATATTAATTTTAGTAAATGATATAGATTTAATATCCAAAGGACTGGGTATTGGCTTAATTATCTGTGGAGTGACACTTGCAGGTGGGGTTGTAATTGGTGTCAATGTAGATAATTATCGCAGAAAAAAGGCAATAGAAAATATGAAAAACGGATATAAGTAAGTATTAAATTTTTGTAAAGGATGGATGAAAATAATGGAAAAAAGTAAGGTTAAAGTGATTGTAATTATTGTATCTACAGTATTATTATGTGGAGTAATAGCAGGAACAGCCGCTATAATATCCGGTTGCAATAGAAAAAATACCGTTAATTCAACGGAAAACAGCAGTACAAGCAGTGCTGAGAATAACACTACAAGTGAAGATGTTACAACAACGGAGGATTCCAAAGAAACTTCCGCTGATGAAAAGACAAGTGAGGACACAGAAGCGGATACAGAAGCTTCGCAGGAATCAACTGAGGATGAGACTGCCAGTGAGGGAACAGATGAAACGTCCACATCACCACAGTCAACAGTAGCACCTACAGTAGCGCCAACCAAGGCGCCACAGTCTACCACAGAAGCCCTAACAGAGGCGCCAACTAAGGTAACGCAGCCTACCACCGTGGCACCTACAGTAGCGCCAACCAAAGCTCCTGAACCTACTACGGCGGCGCCTACAGAACCGGCAACCACCGTGGCACCTACGCAGGCATCTACGGAAGAACCAACAACCGCACCTGTAATACGAAGTATTAATGGAAGGATAATTGATACAATATATTTTCATTTTCCAGAAAGTGAGTCGAAAAAACTTAGTGGCGTATGGAAACTACCGGAGACAAGGGAGGAGTTTGTGGAAAGGGTTCGAGATGGAGATCCGGATAGTGATGTACGCAGTGTAGCTGTATGGGACAAAAGCAAGATCAATGATAAAGACTTTTTTGGCATAGGGTTTGAAATTGGAGTAACCACAATGGAGGAAATGAGGGCATATTATGGTGAACCATACGCAATCCGGATAACAAGTTTCGGAACTGCCTTGTTCTATGAATATAAGGTTGAGGATTTAATTTTAACGTTGGTTTATAAGAATGAGGATAATTCGTGGTATTCGGTAGATTTTGAGCTTAGAGAAGATGTAGATTATTTAAATCAATAGTAATAATATAAGGAGAAATAATTTATATGAACAAAAGTAAAATAATAAAAAAAATATCTGTTGTTATATTGGTAATATTATTGCTAATTAATTCTATATATGTTCCTGTTAATATTAATGCGGATGAAACAATATCCACAATGCCGACTTCAATTAATGTAATGGTGTACGGAAGGGATGGAGAAGCGGTTGAAGGCATTGAATTTAAAGTAGATGATACTGAACTTGAATACACCTATGATTCTGCAACAGGATATGTCTTGGATGTTAGTGCATATACAGAACCAGTGGAAGTAATGGCGTATTCTTCAGATAATAAAGTTTCTGATAGTTTTACCTGTGGGTATGATACAACGGAGGTAATCATAGAAAATTTTTATGGTATGCCGGATAATATTATTGTATATGTTGCTGATAATGATAATAAATTCATTAAAGATATAGAGTTTTATGTTAAGGATGAGACGGCAGAAGATTATAAGGGTGATGAGCTTTCGTGGACTTACGAATATTCCGAAGGTACTACTCCGGAAGAAATAAATAATGATTTAGCGACACCAATTAGCTACAATATAGATATAGATGCATACGAAGAAGAGATGATAATTCTTGTATGTTATGATGATGAAACCTTTACTAAGGAAATTGAGTGTTCAAAAGATACCATTGAAACAGTAAATGTTGAATTTGTAATAGAAATGTTCACTAATCCGGATGAGAGCAGTATTGTTAAGGTTGAAAATGAAGAACAGTATGATATCAAAGTAGATTATAATAGTGAGGCTCCATATATTGAATTACCCTTTAATTGTATGGTTGCAATAAGTGAGGAAAGTGCTAATGAGGGCAATGCTGCCGATGTATCTGTAATAGATGGTGTTAATAGAATTAAATATGCTACTCCCGGCAATATTGTTCTTAAAGTAACAAAGGATATATCAGAAGAGGAGTATGATTTCTATAGCGGAGAGGAAATCTTTTTTAATATTAATATTGATAATCCCATATCATATGAATTTTCTGCTAATAAGGATATGGGAGATGAGAGAACAACTGTTAATGATGTGCTCAGAATAAGTAAGCAAAAAAAGACCAAAACAAGCAAAAATAAAATCACAGCCATTTTAACTGCTAAATATTTAGATTCAATAACATATGAGATAATATCATATGGTGAAGGACTATCAGTAGAGAATTTCTGGATCAATGCTGCATCAGGCGAAGTAAGATATAATACTGTAGGAACTGTTACAGTTGAAGCTACCTGCGGAATTACTAATAATAAAACAACTTATATTCTCAATATTACTGACGAAGAGTCTTCTGTAACATCAGTTGATGCTTCAAATCTTGTGGATGCAAGTGGAGAGAATGTAATTAATATCGAACAAGATGATGAAGTTAATATTGCATTTCTAGACTATTATGAATGCGAGGATGAGGATAAGATTGTTCTTAATTCCCATAATGGATTAGAGGATGAACCGGAATATAATGAGGATAGCATTCAATATTTTTATGCTTCAGGGAATGAAAATGTGATAACAATTCAGGACAATGTTATTACTGTAGTTGGTGTTGGAACAGCAGAAATTACTGTTAGGGCATTAATGGCATGTGCAGTTTTTGAGGAGTTAACCTTTGAGATTACAGTTGAACCAGCAACTCTTGATAATATAAGGCTTTTCCATAATGGTGAAGAGGTAATACATCTGTCAATTGATGAAAGTGATTACAGTGATGTCAGCGAGCTTGTACTGCCAATTGATTTTGAAGCATATAACATTAGGGAAGAACTTATTGAAGGACTTGATTACACACTTAGCGGAGAAGGACTTGTATTTGATGGATACACTATTACTAATCTTGATGAGGTTGAGCGTAATAAGGCATACACAATAACTGTTCAAACACCGGGAAATGATGAATATGAGGAGGCAAGTGCTAATTTTACCTTTATCTATAATGGTGAAGTGAAAGATAATTCGGATTATATTACTGTTAAATATATTAATCCAGACGGAGAAGAACATAACCTTGTAACCGGTAAGGACGGGGGCAAATGGGCATATACCGGAGATTTGGAGATAGTAGTTGTCAATTCGGAAGAATATGCATTTAAAGATGTGGATACTCTTGAGAAAGTTAATTCAATTCAGGAAACTATTATTGAATCGCAGAAATCAAATAAAGAGCATAAATACAGCGTATTTCCTGTAGAAGATTTCAACAAGACTGATCTTCGAGAATACTTCGGTGTAGACTTTGCTGCTCCAACCATTACAGGTCTTTACGGAGATTCCAATGTGCTTCCGCTTAATACCGTGCATGGAATGTATGCAACTGATAATATTTTATTTACTGTAGAGTTTGATGATGCAGATGGACATTTGTATTCTGCGGCAATTTATAATGGCAATGCAATATATGGAACGGAAGTTACAATTATTACAAGTGATGAAGGAAAGGGTACGGCAACATTTACAATTAAAGCCTCTGACTTTATGAACAAATGTGGCAGATTTACATTGTATGTATATGATGCAGCAGGAAGAAGTAATAGTATCGCGTTGAATGAGCTTTTCAATATGAGTTTGGGTGTAAATGAACTTGTATTTGATAATGCTACTCCAAAGGCAGATATATCTTCAATTATTGCTCCTGAAGATACAGTGATATATGAAGATACAGAAGGTAAAATATTCTATTCTTCAGATGTTAATGTTAACCTTGAAGTAAACGATCCTAATACAAATTATTCAGGAATTAAAGAAGTTATTGTTTATGGAAATGGACAGGAAATTTATAGAGAATCCTATTCAGGTAGAAAACAGAAGGATTCCATAACTGTTAATTCAGCAGATATATTGACTTCTGAGGATGGATTAGTTGAAATTGAAGTATATGTTGTGGATAATCTTAATCATGAGAAACAAGAGAAGGTTGCTACATTTTTTGTTGATAAAATTAAACCTGCAACTATTATTGCTAATGTTACTGCATCGGGTAATAGTGATGTTACAGCACAGGGAAATTATTACAATAAAGATGTAATAATTAATCTTGAACTTTCTGATAATTGTTCGGGTGTTAGTTCGGCAATTGCACATATTGCTGATAAAAATTATACAGGTGTAATTAGTGGTGATACTGCCCAATTTACAATTAAAGATGAGATAAGAGGTGATATGTCATTTACAATTACGGATAATGTTGGTAATGAAGAAACATATTATTTAAAGGAACTTACAGATAAGGATAATAAGAAGGTGTTTACAAGTGACCTTATAATTGTTGATAAGAGTCCTGTAAATATTATATTTACCAAGGATAGACAGCCGGATTTAAATAGCAAGTGGTATAACTCCAAGGTGGATATTTCTGTTAATATTACAGATGAAGATGTTT
>CAZNUK010000098.1:0-5462 GCA_964576255.1 uncultured Butyrivibrio sp. | reverse complement strand
GGTGTCATAGCTACCATTGCAACAATACCAAATGCATCTGTGATAATATTACCACCTAAGGCTTCGCAGGCTCCCATCGCAAAAGGCAATAAGAAGGTGGCAGTCATAGGACCTGATGCTACACCACCGGAGTCAAATGCGATAGCTGTAAATATTTTTGGTACAAAAAATGTTAAAATCAAAGCGATTAAATACCCCGGTACCAAAAAGTACAGAATTGAAATTCCTGTAAGTACTCTAATCATTGCAAGACCTACTGATATGGCAACACCAATTGACAAGCTATTGCCCATGGCTTTTGCAGAAATTGCCCCTGAGGTCATCTCCTCAACCTGCTTGGTAAGTACGAATACGGCAGGCTCCGCCTTAACAATAAAATAACCAATTACCATACCAATCGGAACAATAATCCATGAAAATGACAGTCCCGCAATTGTCTGTCCAAGGAAGTTACCTGCCGGCATAAATCCTACATTAACTCCTGTCAGAAACAGCACAAGCCCAATATATGTATAAATAATACCAATAATAATCTTAATAATACTTCTCTTATTAAGGTCTCTTAAAATCAACTGAAACACTCCGAAGAAAAATACAATAGGCAAAATAGAAATCGCCATTTCCTTCATATATTCCGGCAATTCATGTAAAAACAGCTTTCCAAGGTCAACAGTATTATCAACTATGTGAATTGATTCCGACACATGTTCTGCCGACTCAGGTTTAAATAACATTCCCAAAATAAGCACTGCAAGAATCGGTCCAATAGAGCACATTGAAACCAGACCAAAGCTGTCGTCCTCAGCATGTCTATCGCTTCGGATAGAAGAAATACCAATACCAAATGCCATAATAAAAGGAACAGTCATAGGGCCTGTTGTTACACCACCGGAATCAAATGCAATTGCGAGAAAATCCTGTGATACAAATGGTGTTAATCCAAAAATAATTACATAAAATGCAACCAGCAGGTATGACAGCTGAATTCCAAACAACATACGTAATACTGCCAGCACAAGAAATACAGCTACACCAATTGCTACAGCAATTATTAATGTAAGATTCGGTATGGAAGGAACCTGTTGCGCCAACACCTGTAAATCCGGCTCTGAGATTGTAATAACAAATCCCATAACGAAGGTAATTAATATTATGATAAAAATATTCTTAGATTTCGTGATGACGGAACCGGTACGTTCACCGATTGGTGTCATGGACATCTCCACACCAACATTAAAAAACAGCATTCCCACAATCAATAAAACCGCCCCACACAGGAAGGTCATAAGAATACTTGGCGGAATTGGTGTTATGGTAAAACACAACAACAACACTATGGCAAGTATTGGAAATACTGCTTTTAAAGTTTCTGATAATTTTTCTCTAAATTTGGACTGAATAGACAATTATATTAAACCTCTTTCTACTTAGTTATACATCAAGTATAACATATAAAGTCCATAAATAAAAATTAAATAATTATTAAATCTTAATTTTGTCTGTTTCTATAATGTTTAGCAAATGTATTAACCATGCTTCGCCTTACTATGAAATCAAAAACAGAAGTTTCTGCATGAGATAGCATATATGAATACATAAGTTCCAACGCAGTATACCCCTACACAGTCCAATACACACCATCGCAAACTATTGATGCAATTGTAAGTCCTTTTATTGTTCTCATATCATTCCCTCCTCTGTACATCGCAATTAATGTGTTGAAGAAACCGCAACTGTTGATGCAATTATCGCACACATTGCAGCCTGACCTGCTGCAATCATTGCCATCGTACCTGAGATAGCTGCCGTATTAACTACGCTATTTTCGGCATAATCATTAGCTACCAGCATTGCTGCATGCATAAGTCTTGTTTTCTTAGCAATACCAATTCCACCATATCCCTTTTGTGTTGATAAGAAATCATCCACTTCCACTATATCATCTATGACCTGTGCCATATCAAGCGGCAATATGGAAAGCACCCCCAAAACAGCCATCTCATAACTCTTACTGTATTTCTTCCCCTGTTCGTCCAAAGCATTAAACATCTCAATAACTCTGCTGCATTTCTCCTCCGGTGTTCCGTTAGCGAGGGCCAGTACATGGGATAAAGACTGCATAGCATTACTGTCAGGAGAAAACTTTTTCATAGTCCTGTAACATTCTTCCATATCTGCAACCAAGGCATCATTTTCCTTATCTGAAAAAGAAAGCAATACCGCAAAAACATTGTCCTCTCTTGATGTAAGGAAAGGATGCTCTTTCTTCATAAGATTATAAATTTCCTTACCTCTATTGGCGCACTCTTCTACGTCATCCTCAGAAATCATATTAAAAAGCTTAGCCGCCAATAAAGTCAAGTATTGTGAATCACTAAACTTTAATTTCAAAAGATTATGGATTTCCAAAATTGTTTCCAACTTCTTAGATGGCTCATCATCTGTTGCAAGCATTGAAATCACCGGGAGCTTGGATGCACCTCTAAAATTAGAAAACACGCCGGTTCCCTTATCCAAAATATTTTTGCACTCTAATAGCGTTTCAGTCTCCACCTGTATATTGTTTGAACAAATTTCGGATGCACATACCGCTACAAGTTCAGCACTTTCCCATCTGAAATAACTTTTTATTTCATCCCTGTTATGAATAAACATCTCGCATTGTCTACTTAAAGATTCTCTCATTACTACCACTCCTTATAATATACTTTTCCTTTCGTATAAGCTTACTGCCATAATTACTGCTAAAAGCAGTGCCGTACCTTTCTTAATTTATCCTCTTAATATTCTCATATAAATCCACCTTTAACCTTGTAAATTAAACATCATTATCTGCACCTAATAACAATTAAACACATTATATAACAAATACTTGTTGTGTTTCAATAGTATCTCGCAAACTGCTGATTCTGTTTTATGGCATGCTCTAATAAATCCATCTGATATTAATATATTTTGACAAAAAAAGAACGCTTTTTAAACGTTCTTTTTTAGACTGTACACAAACTATAATACTATTTACTTGTAATCATAATTTCAAAATCTGCTCCATAGGTATCACCAAAACCTTCATACGCAAAGAATTCATATTCTACTTTTACATCAGCTTCCATATCAAAGTAAGTATCAGTGTATGTAAGACTGTCATATTCACAGGACTCTCCATCCTCATCAAGAGTATTTTCATATGTAAACTGGGATAAGTCCACATCTCCCAGAATAGATTTTAGCTTGGCAATTAAAGACGGATAAATTCTACTATAATCAATAGGTGCATCATCATCCTCAATAATTCCCACACCGGTTGAACCCTCAATATTTATGCTATATTCTGTAATAGCCCCCTCCCTCATCTCTACAACTATACTCATATACAATTCCGGTGAAACCATTAAAGAGGCACCAAAATACTCTGCTACAGATACATTCAATACATATTTAGTCAGTCCATCAGGATATTCCAGTATCATAACTCTGTATGTATCTGATGAAAAAGCAGCCGTTGTATACTCATAAACCTCATCAATAACATGTGACATATATGTTGAGCCAAAATTATTAAGGTCCAATATATCCGTTGTTCCAAAATCACCCTTTATTACATCTGCAACAGAAATATTAATGTCATCAATCAGACTATCATAATCACCTTCATAAAAAGAATACATATCGCCCTGATTTTCCCGGTTTATAACCATAATTTCGAACACAACACGAACAGACATTTCTTCAGCATCTCTGACATCACTTATATCTCGTTCAAAATAATATGTTGTATTATTAACAGTTAAACTCTCCAGATTTTCAGTATATACAAGATAATGAGCAAGCTCCTCACCGCATAATACAGCCAGGGTAGCTTCTACATATTCCATACTTTCCCTGCCACATACAATCTCAGAAAAACACACTCGAATATTATTATAATTGTTGTAGTAAGGCACATTTCTTGTTAATTCAATATCAACAAAAGAATCAAACCTCAAAAAATTGTCCGAGTTAACATTATCGCCATCATAGCACTCAATTGTGTCAATCACCTCATATTGACGTGCACCATACTCAGCATAATAGCTCATATCAACTAGTTCATTTACATAATTGGCAAATTCACAATTTCTCTCCTTGAAATATGGAATTTCTAACAAAGAGTCCATTACCTCATCCACTGTATAATCAAATGGAGTATCGGTAATTATATCCTCTAAGTTGTCACCGTATGTTACCAATGTACCTTTAACCTCTGAAAGCTTTGGAATTTCAGTTTCTTCATAATACCACTTCTGTACAGGCTCATCTTCTTTGTCATCCTCATTCTCTTCATTATCCGCTGAGGTTTCATCTTCCTGCGAACTGTTATCATCTGAATTAACGTCTTGTGAAACTTCCTTGGTTGTTTCTTTTTCATCATCCTTGTCTCTATCTGACAAGCCCACAACTGCAAATATTCCACCAGTAACAACTGCAACCGCACATAAAATAATTGCAATTATTTTACCAAGGGATTTTCCAGCCATTACACCTGCGGTCTTCATACCGGTAGTAGTTGCATTACTGGCTAAGTTGGTTGCTGCAACGGTATTTTTCATAACCCTGGCAATTACTGCTGAAGATGACGGAACAGTGCAGGCAAAGGCTTCTTCTTCCATAGCAAATAGTAAATACAGAAACGGAAGCGCACCCACACAACGAAGCTTTACACCCTTATCCTCCAACTGATTAATTTCTGACAGCATAGTTTTTTTGGCATAATTTAGCCTGCTACGAATAGTACTCTCAGAGCAGCCATAGGATGCAGCAATTTCTTTAACTGACATATCCTCATAATAAAACATAAACACTGCAATCCTTTGCTCCAAAGGAAGCTTTTCAATTACACCTCTAAGAATTGCAGCCATTTCATTGTCTATAACAGTATCCTCTGTTGCCTTTTCCTTACCCGGTAATTCAATGTTGCTCTCCTCATTGTCGATACTCTCAATTTTGAGAACATTATTGTGCCTCAAAAAATTCAGTGCTCTATTACTTGCAATTCCGCAAACCCATTGCTTAAATTTTGCCTTATCCTTAATAGATGGCAATGTAGAAAATGCAGTAATAAAAGCATCCTGCGCTATATCCTTTGCATCCTCATCATTTAAACCTAACTTACTGCACACATACAAAACATCCTTGTAGTAGCTGTTGTAGAGAAGCTCTATAGCTTCATTGTCCTTTTTGATTGCTCTGTCAACAAGAGCTGTACATTCTAGTTCTTTCATTTTTTCATCAATGTATTAAATACATTTTCCTCCTTTTTTGTCCTTACACTTATTAGTAACTTGAACACCAAAAAATTATTTAAATTTTATAAAAAAAATTTCAACAAATTATTTGCTTATTATTTCTTTTGTTTATCCATGAAATTGACACATCCATTGCAGCACGACATGCCTTTGTCTGATCTAATGCATTTAACATGA
>CAZNUK010000097.1:0-5530 GCA_964576255.1 uncultured Butyrivibrio sp. | reverse complement strand
ACCTTCTTTAGGAACCTTGTCCTCTGTGGAAACCCCTGTAACTTTAGAATTCTTGTTGGTCTTGCCAGGATATATTGAAACGCTGGCAACCTCCGGCTCACCTTCAATCAAATTTACAATATCTTCTATCTCATTATTTTTGAACTCTTTGGCTGAATACTTTAGAATCCAAGCAAGAATTATTTTATTAGCCAAAATATTCTTGATATTCTCATCATATTGGGCTTTATCATCTGCAATTTCCAGCGAATGAGATAATGCTGTTTTCTCTTCTTTCAATAAACGACTCCCCTTTCGTAATTATATTAAATCAATTGTTTTTTTGCAATAATTTCAGCGAAAAGCCTTGAAAAAAGATAACTGAAATATTGACTTTATGAGATAAAAATAGATTAACGCGTTTTTAACAAAAAAGCAAACAAAAAGCACCTAAAAACTTTACCAAAGATTTCGGTTAAAGTTTGGTGCTTTTAACGTGTCAGGTTTTCACCACTTTATTTTCCAACATTCTATCCTTAATTACCCGTACTCTTATATCTCTTCACACTGACTCTCCAAAACACATACGCAATCACATATATAACCACACCCACTACCGGTGCGATAAACATGTATGCCTCGTTATAATTTGCCATGTCATCTTTTCTTAGCAGATACTGG
This sequence comes from uncultured Butyrivibrio sp., assembly GCA_964576255.1. Classification (GTDB taxonomy): domain Bacteria; phylum Bacillota; class Clostridia; order Lachnospirales; family Lachnospiraceae; genus Eshraghiella. The sequence continues at coordinate 4,870 of CAZNUK010000097.1, read as the reverse complement.
GCCGGAAAATAATTAACAAACGCAAAAGGAACTACATAAATCATCAATGCCTGAATAACTTTATTATATATACTTATTGGATATCCTGCAAACTTTCTCATGTTCCAGTAGAAAATTTCCCTAATACTACCCGTTTCCACAAAATAAAAGCTCAAAGCCGAAAACAGAATGAACATACCACCCTGAATCAGCACGCCACCAATAATTGCTGCAACGTAGTACATAATTGTTACAAAATCCCACTGAATTCCCACTCTTCCAGCGGACACCACAAAAAGAATTATTCCAAGAGTTCCATGCCCTGCTGAAGCCATCAAATCCGCGTTATTTAAAATAAGCTGAAACAAAAGTCCTCTCGGCCTTAACATAAGTCTGTCAAAACGCCCCTCCCTTATCATGCAGGAAAAGTCTCTAAGGTCAGCAAAAATTGACACAACAAATGCATATGTTAGATAAAGTATGCTGAATAAGAACAGCATTTCATTCACATTCCAGTCATTTATTTTGTCAAATTTAAGCAAGGCAAGATAAATGACAATTATATTGGTTGCCTCCCTGATAAATACCGCCAAGGTTGCAACAAAAGTATCCACTCGATACTGAAGTCTGGTATGAAAACTCATTCTCAGGGATTGAAGCATTGTTTTAATTTCACCCATTTTATCAACCTCCCTGTATTACTAATTTTTTGACGCCTTTTTTCCAGAATGCATTGGCAATTAAGCCAAGTATCACAATCCATAAAAACTGAACTCCTATACTTGTAAGAAGCTCCATTCCCTCCACATTGCCCAGATATATCTGCACCGGAGTAAAATAAATGGACTGAAACGGCGTGTATGATATTATTTTCTGTAATATCGGCGGCATAAACCATAATGGTATCAAAGCACCTGAAAGAATATTTACAAACACGTTTTTAATCGTAATTATTCCCCACACGCTGAAAAGCCAAAAGCACCAAGTCTGAATGATAAAACTAATAAGCCATAAGATTAAATATCCAAGCACCACACTAAAAAGCATTAATAGTAGATGTAACACACTTTTAGGTGGACAAAGCTTCGTATATAACAATGTAAAACACACTGCCGGCACAAAATTAAATACGATTTTGAAAATTCCCTCTCCTGCATTTTCTGACAACATTCGCAAGACAAAATTTACCGGTTTTAAAAATTCATTGGTAATACTTCCACTATGAACCTTATCCTGCAAAAACATCTCGTTAAACCCAAAAGCATTGGACAGTCCCAGAGAAATAACAAAATTAGTTGCAACCATGCTAAATGTAATTCCGTCAATCTCCTCTGCTCCGGCATAAAGTGCTCTATATATGCACAGATACACCACTATTATCATTACGGTATTAATAATTCCCATAAAAAATTCCAAACGATATGTCATTTTATTCTGAAACTTTTTTATGGCAAATTCCAAATATGTTCTCATAACTACCCCTCCATATTATCAGAGTCATTAAGCTGTAATCTACCCTCATATATACCACGTATAATCTCATCAATTTCCGGTTCACAAATTGAAATATCTTTGATGTCATATTCTGAAAACAGATTTTCCATAGCCTCATTCATTCTGGTTTCATTGATATTAAAGGTCTTAGTGACTTTATCACCATTATCCAGAAGAATTTCTACTGTTTTGGTGTCAACATATTTATTTTTAATTTCTGACACACTTCCATCGTAAATTTTCTTACCGGAGTCAATTATTATAAGTCTGTCACAGACTTTTTCAATATCCTGCATATCATGAGTGGTAAAAATAATGGTAGTCTTCTCAGTTTCATTCATATATCTTATAAACTCTCTTATTTTTTCCTTGGCAACCACATCAAGTCCAATGGTAGGTTCATCCAAGAACACAATCTCAGGAGAATGTAAAAGTGATGCCACAATATCTCCTCTCATTCTCTGTCCCAAAGAAAGCTGTCTTACTGGCTGATTAATAAATTCCTCCATAGCTAATAGCTTAGTAAATTTATTGAGATTTTCTTCATATAAATCATTTGGAATTTTATATATGTATTTCATTAATTCAAAGCTTTCGATTAATGGCAAATCCCAATTAAGCTGACTTTTCTGTCCAAAAACAACTCCAATATTCTTAACATATTGTTTTCTCTGTTTATGAGGAATGTAGCCATTACAGCTTATATCCCCTTTATCAGGATAAAGAATTCCTGACAACATTTTAATTGTAGTGCTTTTTCCCGCTCCATTAGGACCGATAAATCCCACTATCTCTCCTTTTTCAATGGAAAAGCTGATGTCATCCACTGCCTTACGTATTTCATACTGCCTGTTAAACAAGTTTCTTACTGATGAGAAAAATCCTTTTTTATGCTTTGCTATCTTGTAATATTTTTTTACATTTTTGACTTTAATTATATTTTCCATTTAAAACTTCCTCTCGTAAATTTTCTTAATGGTGTCCTCTAAATCCGGTTCAAATAACCTGACATCATTTATCTTATTTGTACTCATTACATATTTTATAATCTGAGCTGTATCAATAATTTCTTTGTCATATTCTATGGTTAACTGATTATTATTCACCTTGTATTTTCTGACCGGAATATCCAGAAAATCCGGAAACATTCCCTGAATATTAAATTCCAGTCTATGCATAGGAGAAAATTCTTTGATAATATTTTTGGTTTTACCGTCATAAATAATCTTACCTTTGTCTATGAGTATGATTCGGTCACATATTCTTTCCACTTCTAACAAATTATGACTGGTATACAAAAGAGTATATTTACTTCGATTATTTGCAAAATATTCCACTATTTGATGCTTAATGGTAACATCCAGTCCTATCATTGCCTCATCTAACATTAAAATCTTAGGATTGGTAAGTAACGCATACATAAGCTCACACCGCATTCGCTCTCCCAAGGACAAATTTTTGGGATTAGTGTCAAGTAATTCTTTAACCCGAAGAACCTCATCCATTTCATCCAAAGTATGATTGTAGCTATCACTATCAATTCCATACATAATGGCGGCATTTTCAAATGAGCTTTTTATGACCATATCCTCCCATAATTGAGATTTGGTTCCGGATATATACGCAACCTCTTTAAGGGCAGGTCTCTTGGCAATAAGCTGCTTTGCTCCATTGATTCTGATAAAACCAGAATCCGGCTTAAGAAGTCCCGCGATAATATTTAATAAAGTGGTTTTACCCGCTCCATTTAAACCTATAATTCCAACAGACTCTCCCTCTGCAATATGAAAGGAAATATCCTCTAACACTTTTTTGTCCTCGAAGGTCTTGCAGATATTTTTTAAAACTATCATTCCTTGTCCCTCCTTCTAAATCCATTAAAAAAGAAAAAATCCCACAGGTCAATCCTAGTGGGATAAACAGCATTATTGCTGTGACAAACAACCTTATCCCAGCACAATGCTAACTATAAACATATTATTATTTTCATAAAAATCAACATCACCTTTGTATTTCTCAGTGATATTTTTGATTTGGGCAATTCCAAAGCCATGTCCCGGTTCTTCTTTAGTTGACACCAAATCAGGATTGTTTTCTAGAACAGATACATCGATGCTATTTTTTATCGTAATAGTATCCATACCCTTTTTTGATAAAATCTTAACCTCTAACTTCTTCTCCTTGGAATTAAGAGCACCTTTTATAGCATTATCAAGTACATTATTAAACAACGCTGAAAAATCCACCGCATCCATGTAATCAAATGCCAGATTCTCCACCTCAGCCTTAATCTCCACTCCCGCCTCTTTTGCAGTGGACAGCTTATTATTAATAATGTAGTTCAAAAGAGAATTGCCTACATTCACATAGGTATACATTCTGTTTAACTTGTCAAGAATTTCACCTGCATAAACTTTGGCTTCGTCTATTTTGTTTTCTTCAAAATATGACAACATAACCATTGTGTGATTTTTCATGTCATGCTTCAATAGTCTGCTTTGGTTCTGAATGCGCTCTATCTCCTCCGCCATTTCCTTCTGGAGATTATATTCGCTTTGCATCCCGGAAAGCTTCTTTTCCATGTCAAGATTCTCTGCAACAGTTCTTGTAAGCATAGCATCAAGCTCCTCATATTCTCTCTGCACCTGCTTCAATTTATGTACTTCTTTAATCAAAAGTATAAGTAAAATCACAATCCCTATACTAAGAGCGGCTATTACTGCTGGCATATTTTATTCCCTTATTAACTCTAAAATTTTTCTGCGAACCTCTTTTTCATAGCTTCTTCCAATTGGAATCACTTTAAATCCACCATTATATCTAATATCGACTTCTGAGGTTCTTAATTTGGCAACACAATCACTGTTAATCAAATATCCCTTATGACATCTGATAAAAGCCTTTCCTTCAAGCTCCTTCTCCAAATTGGACATTGTCTCACGAATTCGTATCTGTTCATTTTGCAAACTAATATTAAGATAATTCCCCTCTGATTCCACATATATTATTTCTGAAATAAGTATTCTGGAAAGCTCCTGTCCTTTTTGAATCGTCAGTTCCTGTTTGCGATGAATAAGCTCTGTCTTAATTCTGCCAACTAATTCATCCAATTCTTCATCTATATGAGTTTTTCTGATAAAACCAAATGGCCTGTACTGAAAAGTCTGATAAACCAAAGCATCATGACTGGTGACAAACACAATCATTGTCTTCATCCCCTCGGCATTAACAAATCCTGCAATATCCATTCCGCTAAAATATGGCATATCGATGTCAAGAAAAAGAACATCCACTGTCTCTGTCTCAAGATGCTCCATTAATTCTCGCGGATCCGAAAAGCTGACATACTTCGCATCAATTTCCTGTGCAGAAAATGCAGCATTAATCTTTCTGGTAA
>CAZNUK010000096.1:0-5699 GCA_964576255.1 uncultured Butyrivibrio sp. | reverse complement strand
ACAGGCTTTTCAATGCCTGCAAGGATTTTTATATTATTCAACTGTCAAACTACCGGACCGGAGTTTTTCATCTATGGGTAGGTATAATCTTGACTAATTCTTACCAATTATTATATAATTAATAAGATTATGTTTAAGGTGGGAAAGTATATGAAAAAAATAGACATCATAGTTCCTTGCTATAATGAGCAAGAGGTCTTGACATCATTTTTAGATGAAACAGAAAAAGTTGTAAATAAGATTGAGAACTATAACTTCAGATACATTTTTATTAATGACGGAAGCAAGGACAATACCCTTCCTATTCTTATGGAGCTTAAAGCCTCCAATTCTAAGGTTGAATATATATCCTTTTCCCGCAATTTTGGTAAAGAGGCCGCCATGTATGCCGGTTTAGCCAATTCAACAGGAAATTATGCAATTATTATGGATGCAGATTTACAGCACCCGCCTGCCCTTATCCCACGTATGATTCAAAGTGTGGAAAATGGCTATGACAGCTGTGCTGCATACCGAATCCAGCGTAAAGGTGCGTTTTTCTCCAAGGCCTTTTACAAAATAAATAATGCACTTACCAATGTAAAACTTCCATACGGAGCTGTTGACTATAGAATTATGAGTCATCAGATGGTTGAGTCCATCATATCGCTATGTGAGATTCAGAGATTTTCAAAAGGTATATTTTCATGGGTTGGATATGATACAGAATGGATATCATATAAAGATGTAGAACGAACTATGGGTACTACAAAATGGAGCTTCAAAAGTCTCTTAAAGTATGCCTGTGACGGAATTTTCTCTTTTTCCGTTTCACCACTTAAAGTTCTTACCGCTACAGGATTTGCAATATCTGCTACAGCATTGATATATGCAGTTTATATTCTGGTAAAAACACTTGTACAGGGCGTTGATGCCCCGGGATATGCTTCTACCATCATTATTCTGCTGTTTTTGGGCGGAATAATTGAGTTATCCATCGGTATTCTTGGCAGTTACATCTCAAGAATATATACCGAAACCAAGCATCGACCAATTTACATTGCCAAGGAAAATACACTGGACAAGCATAACCGCGAAGGAGCCACTGACAATGAAAAAGCTGATTAGTAAATTAATTAACAGAGAAACTATCACCTATTTAATTTTTGGTGTTCTCACAACTGCAATTAATTACACAGTGTATTATCTGATGTACAAATTCACCACATTGGAACCAACTGTATATAATATAATTGCATGGACTGTTGCCGTTATTTTTGCTTTTATTACCAATAAACTGGTTGTATTCCAAAGCAAGGGCTTCAGACCAACCACTATTATCAAAGAGTTTCTTCCATTTATCGGAGCCAGAATTTTTTCCTTTGTTGTGGAAGAAGCCTTTCTTGGCCTAACAGTTAACATATTAGATATGCACCCGCTTTTAAGTAAAATAATTATCAGTGTTGTTGTGGTAATTTTAAATTACTTTTTCAGCAAATTTTTAATATTCAGAAAGAACAAGGAGCCTAACTATGAGTGATAATTCTAACACAACCTCAAAATCCAAAAACCTCCATTACTGCAAAGAAGCCATTAAAGATATGATAACCGGCAAGCCGGTATTCGTATTTGCATTTGTTGTTCCACTTGTTGTAATGGTTGCAATATATGCCCTTAGGGGTATATATCCATTTGGCGATGTCTGCTATCTTCGTTCAGATATGTACCATCAATACTGCCCGTTTTTTGCTGAATTATGGGAAAAAATCCGAACAGGCGGTAGTCTTGAATACTCTTGGGACGTAGGACTTGGTTCCAATTTTATAGCTATATACGGCTATTATCTCTCCAGCCCTATCAACTGGCTTATTGCATTTTTTCCACAGGATTCTATGATTGAAATTATGAACATCATCATCCTGTTAAAGTGTGCTTTTGCGAGTCTTACCTGCACATATTATTTATGTGCACATAACAAGAAAATCCATATCCTTTCTGCTACATTTGGTGTTTTCTATGCACTCTCAGGTTATATGGCTGCATACAGCTGGAACATTATGTGGCTTGATTGTATTATTCTTCTTCCATTGGTTGTTCTGGGACTTGAACGACTTGTTCAAGAGGGCAAGGGACTTTTATATGTAATCGCACTTGGTTTTACTATTTTATCCAATTACTACATTGCTATTATGGTATGCCTTTCCTGCGTATTGTACTTTATTGTAATAATGGTTTCACAGCCGGTTAATAAGCCTGTGCATTATGCCAAAGGAATGCTTAATTTTATTCTGTATTCCCTTGTTGCAGGAGGATTGGCTGCGGCAATTCTCATTCCGGAAATATACGCACTTGGTTACACCGCATCAGGTGATTTTAACTTTCCTGACACTCTAGACAGATATTTTTCGTTTGTTCAGGTAATTTCAAGACATTTGATTAATGTAGAGGTTCATACAGGACTTGACCACTGGCCGAATATATACTGTGGTGTTGCAGTACTTTTACTCTTCCCACTTTACATTATCAGCAAAAGAATTCCTCGCAGGGAAAAAATCGTTAAAGTAATTATGTTAATTGTATTTTTTACTGCATTTAATTTGAATATACCAAACTTTGTATGGCATGGTTTTCATTTTCCTAACTCCCTGCCATGTCGTCAGTCCTTTATATACATTTTCCTGCTCTTAACCATGTGTTATGATGCAATTTTAAGTATTAAAGACACCAAAGAATCTCATATTAATGCAACATTCTGGGGTGTGGCACTATTTTTACTCTATCTGGGTAATTCATTTACTGATGAAGAATTAACAGTTGATTCACTGTATACCTCAGCGATATTTATTGCAGCTTATGCACTGATTATTTTGATATACAAGTCCAAAAAAATCAATCAGAGCCTTATGGTGATTATAGCGTTTGCGCTGATGATTGTGGAGTGTACGATTAATATGGAATATACCGGATATTCCACAACTAATCGTACCTACTATTTGAAAGATTACGACAGTGTAAGCAATATGCTTGATGAATTAGAGGAGAAAGATGATTCTTTCTATCGAATTTCCAAATCCCAGGGTTATCGTTCCAAAAATGAAGGCTCCTGGCATAATTTTAAAAGTGGTTCCACGTTCAGTTCAACTGCGTATGCCCATATAACAGAATTATATGGACAGCTTGGTCTTGAACACTCCACTAATGCATATGCCGTTAATGGTGCAACACCGTTGGTATACTCCATACTCAATCATAAGTATCTCCTTACCAGTGGTAAATTAATAGAAACACCTATTATGACTCTTGAAGACACAGAAGATGGTATGTATTTATACCGTAATGAATACACTCTTCCACTGGGATTTATGGTTCCAACCGAATTAAAGGATAATTGGAATTACGAAACTGCGCTCAACCCATTCTTGGTTCAAAATAATTTTGCCGAGTTAGCTACAGGAGTCAGAGAAATATTTACTCCTATGGATATAAGTGGAAATACTATTACAACCACAGAAGATGGCTATGTATTTATACACATCGGAAATACTTCCGTTAAGACGCTTCGTGTGGAATACGACACAACTTCCAAAACCTATGGTGGTATTAACCATGGCAGAACTGTTGATTTGGGCTGGATACCGGCAGGAACAGAAATAACCTTTTCAGATGAAGATGAATCTGTATACAACTTTAAAGCAACAGCTTATACAATGAATGTTGATAAATTTATTGAGTTCTACGAGGCTCTTGCAGATGAAGGACTCAATATTACCTATTACGACGATACTCATGTCAAGGGAAATATTACCGCGCTCAGTGACGGAATGTGTTTCACATCAATTCCTTATGATGAAAGCTACACGCTTTATGTGGATGGAGTCGAAACAGAATACACCACTATCGGTGATGCACTGATAGCTTTTCCATTAACAGCCGGAACACATGATATTGAATTAGAGTATAATGCAAGAGGTCTTACTCCTGGAATTGTCATCACCACCATTTGTGGACTGATTATTGCAGGCTGTGTGGTATTCAAATTGGTGTTCAAGAAGGAAATAACAGAGCCCGGTGCCCTTAATCTTGTAACGGCTAAATTAAAAAAATCGGACTCAGATGATGAAAATGAAGCAATCAAAGAGGAAAATAAGGAGGAACAAGAAGAATGAAGCTTTGGGGCGGAAGATTTACAAAAGAAACCAACCAGTTAGTTCATAATTTTAATGCATCTCTGTCTTTTGACCAGAAATTTTACAAACAGGATATCGAGGGAAGCATTGCTCACGTTAACATGCTTGCCAAACAGCAAATTGTTACTAACGAAGAACGTTTTGCAATAATAGAAGGACTTCAGTCAATCCTTTCTGATATTACTAACGGAACCCTTGAATTTGACCCTCAGTACGAGGATATTCATTCATTTGTTGAGGCAACACTTATTAAACGTGTGGGTGATGCAGGCAAAAAACTCCATACCGGAAGAAGCCGTAACGACCAGGTTGCATTGGATATGAAGCTCTACACCAGAGATGAAATTAATGCAATCGACGAATTATTAAAAGAACTTCTCAACGTAATTTTGAGAATAATGAAAGAAAACATTGACACCTATATGCCGGGCTTTACTCATTTACAGAAAGCCCAGCCTGTAACAGTTGCTCACCATTTCGGGGCATATTTTGAAATGTTCAGAAGAGACAGAGGAAGACTTTGTGACATCAAGGCAAGAATGAATCAGTGTCCACTTGGAGCAGGTGCACTTGCAGGAACCACTTATCCTCTGGATAGAGAATTAACCGCTTCTCTTCTGCATTTTGATGGAGCCACCAATAACAGTATGGATTCCGTATCAGACAGAGATTATGTAATTGAGTTATTAAGTGCTCTTTCCACTATTATGATGCACCTTAGCCGTTTTTCAGAAGAAATCATTATCTGGAACAGCAATGAATATCGTTTCATTGAATTAGATGATGCATACAGCACCGGAAGCTCAATAATGCCACAGAAGAAAAATCCTGACATTGCAGAGCTTGTAAGAGGTAAAACAGGACGTGTATATGGGGCTTTAATGTCCATTCTCACTACTATGAAGGGACTTCCACTTGCTTACAATAAGGATATGCAGGAAGACAAGGAGCTTACATTTGACGCTATTGATACCACCAAAGGCTGTATCGCTTTATTTACGGGTATGATTGACACAATGAGTTTCAATAAGGATATGATGGAAAACAGCGCCAAAGCAGGCTTTACTAACGCCACAGACGCCGCTGACTACCTTGTTAACAACGGTGTTCCATTCAGAGATGCCCATGGCATTATTGGTCAGTTGGTTCTTCTGTGCATCGATAAAGGAATTTCACTTGATGAGCTTCCTCTTAGTGAATACCAGCAGATTTCTCCGGTATTCAAGGAAGATATCTATGATGCAATAAGCCTTAAGACCTGCGTTGAAAAACGTCTCACAAAGGGAGCTCCGGGACATGATGTTATGTTGGAAGAGATTAGAATTTGTGAGGAATATTTAAACGATTAAACTTAATTTAAAAATATAAATTGGCTCTGATTGAACGCAATATCAGAGCCAATTTTTCTATATAAAGCATTTACCGCTTCGTATCATTACACTATCTCCCCATCACTTATCTCCACAACCCTCTGACAACCTTCGGCTACGTCCATGTCGTGAGTGATAATTACAATGGTCATCCCCTCTTCAT
>CAZNUK010000095.1:0-6023 GCA_964576255.1 uncultured Butyrivibrio sp. | reverse complement strand
AGATGACCAGTGGAGCAATATGCTTGGTGGTACCGAGCTCATCAGACGTAAACTCGGTAAGGATGCATCTGCAATGACAATTACTCTCCTTCTCAATTCAGAAGGTAAGAAAATGGGCAAGACAGCCAAGGGTGCTGTATGGCTTGACCCTGCCAAGACCACACCTTATGAATTTTTCCAGTACTGGAGAAATGTGGATGATGCAGACGTTATCAAATGTATTAAGATGTTAACCTTCCTTCCTCTTGATGAAATTGCCAAGATGGAAAGCTGGGAAGGCAGCCGGTTAAATGAAGCCAAAGAAATCCTTGCTTATGAGCTTACTAAATTAGTTCATGGCGAAGAAGAGGCTGACAAGGCAAAGGAAAGTGCCCGTTCCGTATTCGGTGCTGGAGACGCAACCAATATGCCAACTGCAACTGTTACAGATGATAACTTCAAGGATGGTGCAGTTGATTTAATTACACTTCTTGTAGTTGGCAATTTATGCCCAACCCGTTCAGAAGCAAGGCGTAATATTGAACAGGGCGGTGTAACTGTTAACGGTGAGAAGGAAACAGATTTTAAAAAGACCTACACTAAGGAAGATTTCGGTGACGGAATTGTAATTAGGAGAGGTAAGAAGAATTTTAAGAAGATGATTCTTTAGGAGTAAACTAAAAGTGCTGTTGGGTGCTTCTAGTTTCTCTAATGCAAACATCGACACAAAGTTGATATAATAAGGCGCCTGCAAAAACTCGCTTCGCTTCGAACAGTTTGCAGACGCCTTAACATTTTGTGTCGATATTCGCATAAGTGAAACTACAAAGCTCCCAAATGCACTTTAATTTCACCCCTAATTCCTCACGTTTGACTTCGGTTTATCCCTAAAATCGTTTATCAGAGGATTGGGTAGGTTATTTTAAGTATGACTCCGTAAAATCATCAACATCTTTCACAGTGATTTCCTCATCAATTTCTTTATAAACAACATCAACATCAATTCCCTTTCCTTCACTGCTGCCCTTGAACTTAAAATCGGTAATCATATATCTGTTATCAAGAACATACACCGAGCACCTTGTACTACTAAGCTTATCCATTGGAGAAAAAGCCAGTGGCTTACTAAGGAGATGGTATTCCTTTCCATCAATCATTGTATTAACTAATACAGCATAGGTTGTTTTGTAATTGGAACCCCTAAAATATACCGGCTGCGTCTCAACAAGAACAATCTGTCCGGGATATCTTATTCCATTTTGCACCATATGATTGATATATCGTGTTGCTTTGATATTCTTAGAAAAAATCCTATATCCAAAGAATCCTATTGCCACAGCCATTAGTAGTAGCGGAAGGATATCTAACCAGATATATCTATCAAAACCATATAATTTTATCTGACTAGGTAATGCAGTCATAAAAATAATCACCACGACACCAACAAATATTATAAACCCAAAAGCTGTATTATCCGGTTTTTGGGCATCATACTCTATCCTTCGCATATTAATTACCTCTTTTGACTATTATATAATTCGCAGTAGAAGCCTTGTTTTGCCAACAATTCTTCATGAGTTCCCTGCTCAATAATATTTCCATCCTTCATAACCAGAATTATATCCGCAGACTGGATTGTAGAAAGTCTGTGGGCAACTACAAAGCTGGTTCTGCCCTTCATCATTCTAAGGAATGCCTCCTGAATCTTCATCTCAGTTCTGGTATCAATAGAGGATGTAGCTTCGTCCAATATAAGCATTGGCGGAAGGCACAACATAACTCTTGCAATACACAAAAGCTGCTTTTGTCCCTGCGAAAGACTTCCTCCGTCTTCACCAATTACTGTGTCATAGCCCTTTGGCAGACGCTTTATGAAGCTGTGAGCATGAGCCGCTTTGGCTGCCTCAATAACCTCTTCCTCTGTTGCATCCATTTTGCCGGTGATAATATTATCCCTGATGGTTCCGGATTTGAGCCAGGTCTCCTGTAATACCATTCCGTAATTGTCTCTGAGACTTTTTCTGGTTACTTCGCGAATGTCATTACCCTCTACTTTAATGGAGCCGGCATCCACATCATAAAATCTCATCAAAAGATTAATAATTGTAGATTTACCACAACCGGTTGGTCCAACAATAGCAACTCTTTGTCCCGGTTTAACTGACAGATTAAGATTGGTAATTAACTCCTTACTCTTGTCATAAGAAAAGCTTACATTCTCAATATTTATGTTTCCTTCACCTTCATTAACCACTAATTCTGTGGTGCCATCCTCCGGTAATGGTTTCTCTTCAATTAAGTCAAGAATTCTGTCCGCACAGGCAAGCGCGTTCTGAAGCTCTGTAATAACACCGGAAATTTCATTAAAAGGCTTAGTATACTGCTGTGCGTAGCTCAAAAATGCTGACAGCTGTCCCACACTGAAGGCACCCTTAGTGGCAACCACCGTAAATGCGCCTGTTAGACACACTAAAGCATACACCACGTTATTAACAAATCTTGTGGACGGATTAGTAATTGATGAGAAAAATGTTGCGTCCAAAGAATACTTCTGAAGCGCCTTATTCATTTCATCAAATTTTTCCAAGGACTCGTCCTCATGGCTGTAAGCACTTACCACCTTCTGATTACCAATCATCTCATCAATAAAGGCAGTTTGTTTGCCTCTCGCCTCTGACTGCTTGCGGAACATTGTATATGTCTTTTTAGCCACAAAGCTGGCAACAAAAAATGATAACGGTGTCACAAGAACAACTACCAAAGTGATTTTCCAATTGATGAAAATCATAAAAACAAGAGTTCCCAAAATGGTCATTATTCCCGTAAAAAACTGGGTAAATCCCATTAAAAGTCCGTCTGCAAACTGGTCAACATCGGCAATAACCTTACTTACAACTTCTCCGGTTGGATGTGAATCCACATATTTCACCGGAAGATTTTGAAGCTTCTCAAAAGCCTCTTTACGAATATCCTTAATAACTGAATAGGTTATTTTGTTATTGCAAATATTCATTACCCATTGCAATAACGCCACAACGCCCATAGTTATAAGAATAATTTTAATAATTCTTATTATTCCAACAAAATCCACATTACCTGCATCAATAATTTTGTCAATGGCATCACCTTGTAAAATAGGGATGTATAACTGTCCCGCCACGGTTATTAAGGCCAGCAAAATTGACAGAATCATATAAAACTTATATCGGGAAATATATTTAAGTACGCGGATTATGGTAGATGATTTTTTCATTATGCTCCACCTCCCGCTGCTTTGTTGCCATCAGTATTATATATTTCCTGATAGATTTCACACTTAGATAGAAGCTCATCGTGAGTTCCTATTCCAACAATCTCACCGTCTTCAAGAACAATAATCTGGTCCGCGTTACGGATTGATGCTGTTCTCTGGGATACGATAAATGTAGTTATATTATTCCCAAGCTCTTTAATCGCCTGACGTAGCTTGGAATCCGTTACATAGTCAAGAGCGGATGCACTGTCATCCAATACAAGGATTTCAGGCTGTTTTACCAAAGCTCTTGCAATTGCAAGTCGTTGTCTCTGACCTCCTGAAAGATTACGTCCACCCTGAGCAATATGAAAATCAAGCCCACCTTCTTTGTCCATAACAAAGTCCAACGCCTGGGCATCCTTAAGAGCCTTTAAAATCTCTTCATCTGTGGCATCCTCCCTGCCCCATTTCATATTATCTCTGATGCTTCCGTTAAAAAGCACTGATTTCTGTAATACAATACCAACCCGCTCTCTAATATCTTCCTTGGCGTAATCCTTAACATTAACTCCATTGAGCTTAACCTCTCCAAGAGTTGCATCGTAAAAACGTGGAATCATATGAACCACACTGGACTTGCCTGAGCCGGTTCCTCCTATAATTCCTATGGTCTCGCCTTTTTTCACCTTAAAATCAATACCCGTAAGAGCCTCACTACCACCATTTTTATATGTGAGTGATACATTATCAAATTCAACTGCGTATTCAGAATTCTCCACTGCTAAAGTCTTATCAGGAAACTCCATTGAAGATTCCATCTCAAACACCTCAGAAATTCTGTTAGCAGATGATAATGCCTTAGTAACCTGAATAATAAGACTTGCAAGCTTAACTAACTCCACAAGAATCTGAGACATATAGTTAACAAGGGCTACTACGTCACCCTGTGTAAGAACTCCGGTGTCAACCTGAACTGCTCCTGTGTGAAGCAAAACAACCATTGCCACATTAACAATTACGAAGGTAATTGGGTTCATAAGTGCGGATACTTTTCCAGCAAACACCTGTATTTTGGACAAATCCTCATTGCCCTCATTAAATGCATTAATCTCTGATTCCTGTCTGTTAAAAGCACGAATAACTCTTGTTCCCGCAAGATTTTCTCGTGTAATTTTGAGAACTCTGTCAAGTCCTGCCTGTACCTTCTTATACAACGGAATAGAAATAAGCATTATGGCAAATACCACAATTGCCAATGCCGGAATTGCAACGCAGAAAATAAGGGCAGCTTTGACATCAATTGTGAATGCCATAATCATTGCACCAAACACAATAAATGGAGAACGCAAAAACAATCGTAACACCATATTAACGCAGCCCTGCACCGAATTAACATCCGCTGTCAGTCGGGTAATAAGTCCCGAGGTTCCCACTTCATCAACCTCTGTAAAGGAAAGTCCCTGAATATGCTTAAAGAGTGAGTATCTAAGCTCCGTTGCAAAGCCCGTTGCCGCCTTTGCAGCAAAATACTGGGCTGTCAGTGAACAGACAAGACCCACCACTCCCAAAAGCACCAAAATAAGGACCCTTGTTATAATATAACTCTTATCTTCTCTGCCAATTCCCAAATCAATTATCATCTTAACTACAAGAGGAACAATCAATTCAAAGGTGGCTTCAAGAAGCTTAAACAAAGGTCCAAAAATGCTTTCCTTAATATAATTTTTAAGATATATTAAAAGTTTCTTCACTGTAAGTACCTACTTCTCGCCAAATCTGGTCTGTATATAATTAAGTATTATGTTCACGCATTCTTCATATGTAAGAACACCGGTATTAAGACACAAATCATAATTATAAGGGCTTTCCCACTCTCTGCCAGTGTGCCCCTCATAAAACTCTCTGCGGTATTTGTCAGTCTTAATAATATGTTGCTCCGCCTTCGCCTCATCAAAGCCGGTAAGCTCCATCTCTCTGATAATACGCTTCTCCATCGGTGCATGAAAAAACACCGTAATAAGTCTTGGATTGTCCTTCAAAATAAAATCCGCAGCTCTTCCAATACAGATATAGGACTCATTATCAGCCAGTTCCTTAAGCACCTTAGCCTGATAATTGAACAAATTCTCATCAGAAGTAAATTCGTCACTGTCAGGACCAATCAACTCACCCTTGTACACCTTACGGGAAACCTTATACAAAAGGCTCTGCTTCATATGTTCGTCCGCTCTGGCAAACAGCTCCTCATTAATTCCGCTGTCATCCGATGCCAGTCTCAACAAATTTCTATCGTATACATTAATCCCCAATTTCTCTGCCAACATAGTGCTGATACTTGTAGCACCACTTCCGCAAGTTCTTGTAACTGCAATTACGAAGTTTTCCATAAGCCTCACTCCATTCATTTATAGTTATTAATATTATATCACATATTTGGAAAAAAATAAAAACTAATTGACATATTGATAAATCAATAGTATTATACAAACAATATATCTAAATTAATGGAAGGAATTATTTATGGCTGTTAAAATTTTATGTGATTCTTCTGCTGATTTTAACATAGAAGAAATCAAAGCACTGGATTTGCTTTATGTACCAATCCCTGTTATGTTCGGGGACGATACTTATATTGAGGGACAAAATATAACCAAAGACCAGTTTTACGAAATGCTTCAGACCCACCCTGCATTTCCTACAACCTCCCAGCCTTCACCGGCAGAATTTTTAGATTACTTTAAAGAAGCTAAGAAAAACAACGATGAAATCGTTGCCATTCTTATTCCAAAAGCATTAAGCGGAACCTATC
>CAZNUK010000094.1:0-6075 GCA_964576255.1 uncultured Butyrivibrio sp. | reverse complement strand
GCCTCTGCAACTGCCTTCGCAAGTTTTTCTGTGTTCCCTGAACGGGTAAAATATCTTACTGCAATGTTCATAATATTTCCTCCTTAGCATTGAACATTTGTTCGATTTGTGTTATAATAATTTTATGGAACCTCGTGTTACTGGGTGAGTTGACCTTCATTCATATAGAATGGAGGTGATGCATATGAAGAATAATAAATATTTTGATTTCATCGTTTTGATGACTTTCGGTATTTTTATTTTTGCATTACTTACATTCGTCTTTACGTTTTGTAGGTAATTTATACATAGAAAAACCACCCTCTTGACTTTGACTGAGTAATTAGGGTGGTATTTCCACTTAAATATCGGTCAACCCACCTTGTGGGCGAGCGTTCCTTTTGTAATTTTAGTATAGCATAATATCGATTGCTGTTCAATATTCATTTTTATAGTTTATTGCGAAATCCACAACCCTGTTAATATGTCTGTACATAGACTTAATCATGGCAAAGTTTCCCACTTCTACTGCCCCTGCAACTGCTTGGGCAAGCTTTTCTGTATTCCCTGAACGGGTAAAATATCTAACTGCGATGGTCATAATAATTTCTATTTAATCATTCTTTTTTCTTTTCTATCTATTACAACCGTATCATGATACATATCACATCTGTTATAAAAATAAAACAATTTATACAACATTTTCCTACGTTTCTCTAAAGCTCCTGTTTCATCAACAAACACACTCAATTCTCTCACAGTAGCACCCCTAGAACTTTAGAATTATAGAATAGAAAATGGCGGGAACTTCTCCCGCCTACGGTGGTCCAAAGAGCTTCCGCCCAGACCATAATTGTAATTAAATTACAATCTATCTCTATGTAGATAGTATCAAAATTATTCAAATAAATCAATACTATATTCTTTTACACAGAAAAACCACCCTCTTAACTTTGACCGAGTAATTAGGGTGGTCTATCCACTTCAATATTAGTCAACCCACCTTGTGGGCGAACGTTGTTTTTACTTCTGTTCGATTAATAATTGCTAGCAGTTGCTCTTATTTCATCTAACATTGTTGATGTACCGGAAAGTGTAATGTTTTGGTTGATTAAATCTACACCTGAAAAACAATATTCATACTCATATGGATTTGCATTAATACAAATTGCACCTTTCAGACTTGTACAATCTGAAAACATGCCATACATATATAATACACTACTAGGAATTACTGGAGCATTTACTAAACTTGTGCAACCTTTAAATGTACCCCACATATAATCTACACTGTTAGGTATCACCGGAGCATTCACTAAGCTTGTACATCCTTCAAATGTCCCACTCAAATATGTTACACCATTAGGTATCACCGGAGCGCTCACTAAACTTGTACATCCCCTAAAAGTACTACCCAAAAGCGTTACACCATTAGGTATTACTGGGGCATTTACCAAACTTGTACATCCATCAAATGCATAACTCAAATCCGTTACACCATTAGGTATCATCGGAGCATTCACTAAACTTGTACATCCCCTAAATGCACTACCCAAATCCGTTACACCATTAGGTATTACTGGGGCATTTACCAAACTTATACATCCTTTAAATGTTCCACCCATACTCGTTACACTATTAGGTATTACTGGAGCATTTACCAAACTTATACAGCTTTCAAATGTCATAAACAACTCTGTTATCCCACTTGGAATTGTAGATACCGTTACAACACTAGTACACCCTGAAAAAGAACACGACATATTATTAACACTATTTGGAATTACAGGAGTTTTTACTAAGCTTGTACATCCAAGGAATGTTCTTTCCAACGTTGTAACTGTATTAGGAATTACTGGTGCATTAATCATTTTTTTACAATCAGAAAATGTCCAACTTAAATCAGTTACTGGTTGCCCTGCAATATAAGACAGTATTTCGCCATATGATGATTTCGTCTTATCCAATACATTAACATGCCAATTCTCTAAATCATAGTATTCAATAGTTGCCTCCCATTGAACTTCTATTGTTTCCTCATAGCAATACTTATAGTCCCCCGCAATATACACATCTCCTCTCCCCGGCGTATCAGGGAAGTAATCCCCTTCCGTCAATACTTCACCCGTTGCCGCAACAGTATATGTACAACCTGCTGGTATTTTTTCTCTTGTATCCACCGGCTCCTGTGTCACCGGCTCTGTCGGCTTTGGTGCCTCTGTTGGTTTCTGGGTTACTGGCTCCGTCGGCTTTGGTGCTTCTGTTGACGGCTGAGTTGTTGGCTGTGTAGTTGTCTCAGTAATATTACCCGTGGTTTCAGAAGTAGGGTCTTCAGTTGTTGTTTCTTCTCCGGTAATATAATCAATAATTGCCGGAACATCAAACACTAATTCTTCTATATATAGACACTTAAATAATGCATCTTTTTTGTCCATTATTTTCACTTCATATTTTATTCCCAAAACACCACTCAAAATAGATTTTTTATCTTTACCAACTCCTGCTTTTAAAGTTGGTGCATATATTTCGATTTTAATTTTACCTGGATCATTAAGGTCATATTTTGCATCTGTACCAATTCCTGCTTCAATATAGAAATCCATAAGATCAGCTACGCCACAAATAACAACAACAGCATCAGGACATACTGCTAATTTCATCTTACCGGAAATAGTACTGTTTAAATCCGATGTAGTTACATCTCCTGTAAGATTAACTCCACTATTTTTTGTTTTTTTAGCTGAACCAATAACGGTAACCTTTGGTTCAACTTTTATCTCTCCTTCTAATGAGGCAACAACATACACATCAACAACAAAAGAAATCGGAGAACCAAAAGTTTTCAAAGGTAATTCACCTATTTTTATTATCTGCTCTTCTTTTTTCCCTTTTATTGATAATGATGACGAAATAGTAGCTCCAGTTTCTACATTAAATTCAAGATTACCATCGTATTCAGCATAACCCTTTATTATCAAATCTTTTATTGTAACTTTACCTACTATTTCAACGCCTTCTTTATATTTGGACATCATATTGCCCTTAGAATCCTTGAAATAATTTACATTATCAATATTAATACCATTAAGAGTTAACTTTCCGTGAATATCCTCCCATTCATCAGAATACGTTAATTTCTTATCAGTAAAATTAACTTCAAAAGTTTTTTCCGAACCTGTATGGTCAAAACCACCTGAAGCAGCAACGTTATTTCCGTCAAGAACAGTTACACCTTCTGCCGGTATAAAATTATCCCAGTTGGCAATTTGTGAAAACTCAACATTCATTGCCACTACGATTTCATCCAATGTCGGTTCTGTCACGTCAAGAATATAGTTGTTACCATCCTTTTCTACTGCTGTAACCTTTAAGGCGATAAGACTTTTATACTCATCCTGTGTTGCAAGAATCAAAATCTTGCCCTCTGTAATTTCCTCCTCTGTAGATATGAGTATTGTGTCGCTCTCGTATACATAATCTTCTATTGTGCTCAAATCAATTACATCTTCAGTATAATCAACTTTATGAAAATTTCCGTACTCCTTTGCAAGATAATGCTGCCATGTCGTATCAATTGCCGCAGTTGCTTCTGAGAATGAAAAACCTTCTTCCACAGCCGCAAGACTCAATCCAATATTTTCCGTGGCAAATTTTATGTAATCATCTTCAGTCAAACCTTCCTTCTCAAAACGATTTTCGATATAAGTGTCCCCATACATCTTAGCAAGCTGAATAAGAGCAGCCCTTTGACTGATTTCCTCATCCACTCCAAGGCTTGCACCTGCCACATCCAAAATCTCATTTTCTACCATAGTCTGCACATATGGGAAAATATTGTTGTCAACTTTTACATTTTCAAAATATGGACTCTCATTCATATAAGAATTAAGTCCAAATTTTTCCGCAAATAATATAATCCACTCCTTGGTGGTTATATTTTCCCCTGTGTCAACCATTGTACCATTCTCTCCGGTTGTAGTTTGGTCCTGATTAGCCACATTAACTGGCTTTGACTTTGTTGCAATCAACACACCCGTCACAATAAGTGCTATCACCACAAGGGATGCAACAACAATTATTGGCACACGATGTTTTTTAATGAATTCCTTCATAATCTTCATCCTCCTGTTAATAATTTTTATGAATACATTATATTCGTTTTAACGAAGATATTCAAGTAAAAGAATATTCTTTACTATTAAAATAAAAACGAGGTTTACAATGATTGATTATTCACCTTTTTGGAAAACATTAGAAAATTCTTCTGAAAACTGGTACACATTAACCAACAAACATAATCTGTCACACAGCACTCTCCACCGCCTTAAGCATAACAAGGATATTTCCACTAAGACTCTTAATGACCTATGTCGGATTTTGAATTGTAGAATTGAAGATATCATAAGATATGTGCCCTCTGACGAGGACCAGATATTATAAAACAAGGTACGCTCCACACGAAGCGTACCATAAATTTTATAGTCCCCTATTTTTTAAATCAGCCACTAATCCCACAAAAAACTCCCTCACATCAAACCCCGGGATATTTTCTCTGTTCAAATCAATCATATCCCCGTGAGATATTCCTCTTCTGCCCTCGTTAGTCAAAAAGGTGTATTTCTCACCCCATTTAAAAGAATCCTCTCCCACAAGTCCGTCATTATATCCGTCAAAATGTTTGACCAGATTATAGGAAAAATTTAGTGGAAACTTACCACCAACTGCATTTTTAAGTCTTGAGCCAACACTCTGGCAAAACACACCCTGTGGCAGTGGAATCTCGGCATCCATTGGTCCGCATACCTTTGACGACAAATCTGTAACTGCCGCCATAAAATCAGGGTTGGGGTCACCTATTTTTCTCAAAGTCGCATTGTATGTATTGGCTATGCCATTTTTAATAGTCTCCGGCATCTTGGTCAGCACATAATCAGAAAAATTGCAACCACGATGCGGTGTATTAATGGTTGTCACGGAAGCCACATATTCCTCCAAACCGTATTTATGTATCGCCAATTTGGTGTCAAGACCACCTTTGGAATGGGCAATAATGTTTAACTTGCCACATCCCGTCTCCTCAATAATTGCTTTAATTCTGTCTCGAATTTCTATAGCGCTGTCCTCAATTGCCGCCGCCGACTGATGCTCCCCATAAAAAATTTTGGCACCGTTAATCTCAAGCTCCTTTGGAACTCTGCCCCAGTAATTAAACTTTACCGAATCTCTGAAAAACACCCCATGCACCATCAAAAGCGGATACTTGGTTGCACATATTTTCTCATCTATTCTACTAGCATTTACCTCGCATTTGTTCCACTCCAGCTCAATTTCTGCTGATGTAGTTCGTATTATTTTTCCAAGCATTACAAGATTGGCAACCGGCACCATCCCAAGCACTAGCCCCAAAACTCTTATGTTAATTCCAAGCTGTGTTGAAGTGCAATACACGGATATGATTCCGTTCCAAAAAAGCACCGCCTCCGTCACTATTGCGACAAGCGCGCTAAACACCCAAACTTTCCAATCCTCCGGTATCAGCACAAACGCTATTGCTATATGGTACACCACTGTCACAATCAAAGTAATAATAAATAGCTTTATGCATCTGGTGCCGTGAGCGCAAATTCTAAACCTCTTATTAGGCAACAGCTGTCTGGAATACAGTGGCAATGCATTGGCTCCGAGGAATAACAAGATAACCACCGGAATCAGCCACAGGTGATTTCTTACCAGATAAAAGCTGTTAATTGTAAAGCAAAGGATTATTGCGTTAAGTATAAATAAAAATGTCTCGAATGTGTTTTTGTATTTTTTCATAATAGTTACCTCTGTTGAACTATTATAGCATAAAATTTCCAGTGGTAAAATAAAAAGGACTCTTCAAAATCATTGGAATTCGAAAAGCCCTTTGTGCTTAATTTTGTTCAGTTAAAAGTTGTTCTTAGAACTTACCAGCGTCTGCTGCTTCCTGGATAGAAACTGCAACTGCTACAGTCATACCAACCATTGGGTTGTTACCTGCACCGATAAGACCCATCATCTCTACGTGAGCAGGAACTGATGAAGAACCAGCGAACTGTGCATCTGAGTGCATAC
>CAZNUK010000093.1:0-6153 GCA_964576255.1 uncultured Butyrivibrio sp. | reverse complement strand
CGACAGAATATAACAATTTTAGTTATTGTGATATTTATAACAGATTTATAGATTTGTGGGATGGAAAAGCTGTTATGTTCCATATCTGCCTATTTGGTTTTATTTTTGGAATGGTGTGGGCATCAATTGGAATGATGTTTGCAGTAATAATTCCTAACAGATATGTGGCATTAGGACTTCCTGTGGCAATATTTTTTGTGGCAAATATAATCTGTAACCTTTTTATGGAGCAGGGCGGATACAAATTCAGTCCTGTAAATATGATTTTTGTGGATGTTCAGGATTCCATAGTCCATGTAATAGTGTATCAGACGGTGTTACTTTTGGTGTCCGGTGTTATTTACCTTTTAGTTGGGAATAGGAGGCTGAAGAATGCTTAGTTGTATGAAGGTTGCCCTGTGGCATCTTAAGAGCTGGAAAGGCTCTGTAAGAACCATAGTAGTTCTTATTCTTGCAATTGTAATGACAATATACCAGTCCATGGAATATCTGGGATATGCCAAGGAAATAGGGAGCATTGTTAACTGCTTTGAGGCCTACATACTGGTAATCAATAACCATATGTATTCCACGGTTATGTTTGTGCTGGTGTTGGTGCTTTTTTCGGATGCACCCTTTATGGACAACAATTCCCTGTATGTGGTAAGCAGAATTGGGCGGTACAGATGGTGTGTTGGTAAAATATTGTACATTATTATTGCAACAATTGTTTTTAATCTTGTATGTATGCTTACAACTATAGTTGTATCCATTTCATATTCTTATCCGGGAGATATTTGGAGCAGTGCATTTCTCGGGGTTATTAATGGGGATGCAGTTGAGCTTGGGCATCAGGCGATGTTTGATAACAGAGAAGTAATCTATGTGTATAATCCTTTAAAGATTGCACTTATATCCATGGGGTTAAAAATATTGTTAAATATCTTAATGGGGATGATGCTTTTTGTACTAAACTTGGCTAACGGCAAGGTGCTTGGATATGCAGTTGTTTCAATTCTGTACTTTGCGGAATATACGGTTTCGGGAATGGAAATAGCAAAGTTTATGTTAATCGAGAACAGTATTTTTGCCATGCAAAATGGATTCTCGGATATAAGATGGACATTGACATATTTTGGCGGAATTATTATTTTGTGTATTATTACAGCGTTATTAATGATACGCAAAGTTGATTATAAAATCACTCTTGGGGAACGTGTATGAATTATTCAATGTTAAATAGTGGTGTGGCACCGGATGGAAACATGGATTTTTTCGGGATAATTAAGTGGCTTCTTTGGATTTTGATAATTTTCATTGTAGTTCAGAATTATTGGGAACTGCAGACCGGAAAGATGTATGTATTCACCTATCATCGCTATAAATCAAGAGGAATATGGCTTTTGCGACACACAGCTGTAATGCTTGGGATTTGCCTATTGTATTCCCTTATTTTAATGGGAGTTAATGCCCTGATATCAGATGCCAAAATAACAATGCTTTGGCAGGGGGCATTACTGTTTGGAATATTTATTTTCAATATGAATTACATATTTTGCACTGTAACTACAATAAAAAGCAATATTAAGATTAGCTTGTGGGTAGTGTTGTTTGGAGTAACAACCGTGTTGTGCTCAGTAATTAAAGAACGTCAGTACTGGAATATAAGTAGCTATGGGATGATGCGTCAACAGATGTGGGAGTCAGAATATCTGGTTTCATTGATGACTAACCTCATTGTGGCAAGTGTGTTGATTATTGGTAAGGTATTGCTTTCAAAAAGGAGGACGAATAAATGAATTACGTTGAAGTAACTAATGTGTCTAAAAAATACAAAGATAAAATGCTTGTGGACAATGTGAGCTTTGAGGTCAAGAAGGGAGAAATCCTTGGTATTGTTGGTCTTAATGGCTCCGGCAAAACGGTTCTTCTTAAATGTATCTGCGGGCTGATGGAATATAGCACGGGAACCATCAAGGTCAATGATAAGATAATCGGCAAGGACTGTGAGTACCCAAAGAGTATGGGTGTTATTATAGAGACACCGGGATTTTTGCCTTATTACAGCGGAATTATGAATCTGGAATATCTGGCATCCCTTAGAAAGAAAATCGGCAAACAGGAAATAAAGGATGTTCTGGTTAAAGTAGGCCTTAGCGGCGAGGAAAAGAAGTTGGTGGCAAAGTATTCTCTTGGAATGAAGCAGCGTCTTGGAATCGCCCAGGCGATAATGGAAGATCCGGAATTTCTTATTCTTGATGAACCTATGAACGGACTTGATAAGGAAGGTATTGCAGATGTGAGAAAGCTTCTTTTGGAAATGAAAGCAGAGGGTAAGACAATGATTATCACAAGCCATAATGAAGAGGATATTAAGGTATTGTGTGATAAGGTTATTGAGATGGATAAGGGGAAAATTATATAAAGCTTTTTTGTAAAAAATAGTTGAAAAACTCTTATTGGTATGATACAATGGCAGTTGCGTGAGTATTACGCGCAGTTATTTTTAAGTCGGAGGTGTATAAAGTGGACGTTTTAAGAATTGTATTATCTGTTTTATTAATTATAGATTGTATTGTATGTGCATTTGTAGTATTAATGCAGGAAGGTAAGTCAGCCGGACTTGGCGCGCTTACAGGTTCTTCCGAGACATATTGGAGCAAGAATAAGGGTCGTTCAACAGAGGGAATACTTGCTAATATCACTAAGATTTGCGCTGTGCTTTTCTTTGTGTTATCTCTTGCGTTGAATTTAAAGTGGTTTAATTAATTATGAACTTATGAGAACTCTTGGAATAACTCCAAGAGTTTTATTATTATACTACATAAAATCCTTTTCCGAGAATTTTATGTAGCATAATAATTGCTCCACTTTGTATATTTAGAGAGGATGTGAAAGCATGGATAAAGACACCTTTATTAAGAGAAAAAAGGTTATTAATGACCTCATACATGATAAATTTTACACTCCTATGAAGGCTAAGGAAATAGCCATGCTTCTCAATATTTCCAAAGAGGACAGACCTAAGCTTCAGGAGGTTTTGGATGCTTTGGTTTCAGAGGGCAAAATAGGAGTTTCTAAGAAGGGTAAATATGGCAGAGCGGAAAACACTGCTATTGTGGGTAGGTTTATCAGCCATCCAAAGGGCTTTGGTTTTGTCGAAATTGAAGGGGAAGAGGATGATGTGTTTATTGCCATTAAGGACGTTAATGGTGCTCTTAATAACGATATAGTACAGATTGTCATAACTGGAGAAAAACGGGGGGACAAGGCCAGGGAGGGGCGTGTGCTCAAGGTTTTGGAGAGAGGAACACATGATATTGTGGGAACCTACCAGAATTCCGGTAAATACGGTTTTGTTGTGCCAGACAATCAGAGATTTAGCAAAGATATTTTTGTTCAAAAGGAGCGTTCTCTTGGAGCGGTTAATGGACATAAAGTGGTTGTAAGAATTACCGATTACGGAGATGATAAGCGCAATCCTGAGGGAGCTATAATTAAGATTATAGGTCATATTAATGATCCGGGCACTGACATTATGGCTATTGTGGAGGGGTTTGAAATTCCGTCAGAATATCCGTCAGAGGTCATGAAGCAGTTGGATTCTATTCCATCAGAGGTCGACGGCAAGGATTATGCAGGTCGTAAGGATATTAGGGACTGGCAGATGGTTACAATTGATGGAGAGGATGCCAAGGATTTGGATGATGCCATTACAATTTCCAAAGAAGGAGACATGTACCGACTTGGTGTGCATATTGCGGACGTATCTCATTATATTACAGAGAATTCACCTCTTGATAAGGAAGCGCTTAAGCGAGGTACCAGTGTATATTTGGTGGACAGAGTAATTCCAATGCTTCCTCATAAGCTTAGTAATGGTATTTGCTCTCTTAATGAGGGCGTTGACAGACTGGCGCTTAGTTGCATTATGGAAATTGACGCTAAGGGTGCAGTGGTTAGCCATGAAATCTGTGAAACTGTTGTTAATGTTAATAGAAGAATGTCATATACAGCTGTTAAGCAAATCATTCAGGATAGGGATGAAGCTGTTATGGAAGAGTATAGGGAGTTAGTTCCTATGTTTGAGCTTATGGACGAGCTTGCCAAGCTGCTTCGTTCAAAGAGACATAGCAGAGGTTCCATTGATTTTGATTTTCCTGAGAGTAAAATCAGCTTGGATGATGAGGGAAGACCTATTGAAGTAAAAGTATATGAGCGTAATGATGCAACTAAGATAATTGAGGATTTTATGCTTATTGCTAACGAAACTGTTGCTGAAGATGCTTTTTGGCAGGAGCTTCCTTTTGTATATAGAACCCATGATAATCCGGACCCGGAGAAAATAGAAGCATTGGGAGCTTTTATTAATAATTTTGGATATTCTATTCGTCTGTCCAATGAGGATGTACATCCGAAGGAAATCCAGAAACTTTTAGCGCAGATTGAAGGTACGGATGAGGAAGCAATGCTTAGCAGACTCACCCTTCGTTCAATGAAAAGAGCACAGTATTCTATTGAATGCACAGGCCATTTTGGTCTTGCAGCCAAGTATTATACGCATTTTACTTCCCCTATCAGAAGATATCCGGATTTGCAGATTCATAGAATTATTAAGGAGAATCTTAAGGGAGGTCTGTCTGAAAAACGCTTTAAACATTATGACAGGATTTTGTATGATGTTGCAGGGCAGTCAAGTCTTACGGAGCGTAGAGCAGATGAGGCAGAGCGAGAGGTCGAAAAACTTAAAAAGACAGAATATATGACCTATCACATTGGTGAAGAATTTGATGGCGTAATTTCAGGCATTACTGCATGGGGAATATATGTTGAGCTTCCTAATACAATAGAAGGATTGGTTCATGTTAACTCTCTTAAGGGCGACTATTTTGTATATAATGAGTCCGCACATGAAATGGTGGGAGAGGTAACAAAAAAATCCTACAAATTAGGTCAGAGACTTCATGTAAAATGTGTGGATGCCGATATTACAGGTAGAACAATTGATTTTCAGATAGTAGAGGATTTCAATGAGTAACACTAATTTTAAACTTTTAGCAAATAACAAAAAAGCATATTTTGACTATTTCATCGAGGATAAATGGGAGGCGGGCGTTGCCCTTTATGGAACGGAGGTTAAATCCATCCGAATGGGCAAAGTCAGCATTAAAGAATCCTACATTAAGATTGAAAATGGCGAAGTTTTTGTATATAATATGCATGTTAGTCCATACGAGAAAGGCAATATTTTTAATCGCGACCCTATAAGAGTCAAGAAATTATTGCTCCATCGTGCAGAGATTAATAAAATAACAGGTAAGATAGCTGAAAAAGGCTACACCTTAGTACCCCTTCAAGTATATCTTAAGGACGGACTTATCAAAGTGGAGGTAGGTCTTGCCAAGGGTAAAAAACTCTATGACAAGAGAGATTCCATTGCGAAGAAGGATGTCAGAAGAGAAAGTGAAAGGGAGTTTAAGGTGAGGAATTTGTAAAAGAAGGGTAACGGATTCGTTGTGCCCCCAAAACGGGACGGCAAGCGCATTTAATACGAACTGCGTTCGTGGGCGCTCGCCGGAATATCAAGGAATCCTCCCAACTTCGTTGGGTCCCTAAAACGGGAGGACAGAATATTAGATGCGAACTGCGTTCGCGAATGCTGTCCGTAGCACTAAGGAATCCACCATCTTCGATGGTACCCCTTAGTACATTACAAGGGCTAGTACTGGTTTCGACGGGGATTTTGAATTCGGAGAAGCAAGCCGCAGGGTGATGCGTTAAATTCCAAATTAAACTAAACGCTAACGATAATTTAGCAGTAGCTGCCTAGTTGCAGCTCGTCGGTCTTCCCACACCTGCATGGGAAATAACCGGCGTCGACCTTGCAGGAAACGACATATATTAAGCTTTGCGTATATGGGCGTATTATGAAGCTACTAAGAGTTATATCGTGTCTGTTCGAGATAACTTAAGGGAATGTCAATAAATAGACTAAGCTTGTAGAAGTACGATGGATGGATTTTCGGACCGGGGTTCGACTCCCCGCTAGTCCACTATTTAAAAAGGTTCATTCTTCCGTTAGGAAGGGTGGACCTTTTTATAAAAGTATCCACAGTCAAGAAAGTTCCGTATAGATACCGCTCGCGGTATCTATGTGGCAAGAAAGTTCCGTTA
>CAZNUK010000092.1:0-6298 GCA_964576255.1 uncultured Butyrivibrio sp. | reverse complement strand
CAAGCGGTTAAGACGCCGCCCTCTCACGGCGGAAACAGGGGTTCGATTCCCCTACAGGCTACTTGTTAATTATAACAGCCCAACCCAATGAAGTATTGAAATCAATTGATTTCAATACTTTTTTCTTTTTCTCAAAAAAGCATTGAATCTCGCAAGCAAGATTCCCCTTCTTTAATGACCCCCTTTAAATCATAAAAAACCAGGTATTCACCATCACTGGTGAAACCCGGTTTTCTATCCCACATATTAATACTTATAGATATTACTGTAACATTGTCTGAATAAGTGACTCTACTGTATAGCCATTATTTTCAATCTCATCAATGTATGAATCAACATAAAGGACAATCTCTTCATCTTTTACAAGACCATACACAATTGCCTCATAATAGTCATTTTCATAGTCTTCATCCATACTCCAAATATGAACAAACACTCTTACTGTTCCCTGCTCAGTTTCAATTGAAGCTCTCTCTTCAATCTCATCTCTTGTGTAGAACTCTAAGTCTGGCTCATATTCTTCACCATCAACTAAATAATCAACCCAATATGATGAATAAATTGAAACATCAATCTGATCCCAATCTTCATTCTCTAAATAAAGTGTATGCTCATCACTATATTCCATATCTGTATAAAATTCATCAGGAATAGTAACTGTTGCTACAAGTTCGTCATCCCAATCGTAGATATCATATGTACCTCCGTATACAACTTCCGCATCCTCGGTGTCAACATCTTCATCGTCATCACCAAACTGTTCCTCAAATTCATCAGAATACAACTCGGTAGCTTCATCAATAACATCCTCAGGAATCTCAACTTCAACGTCATTGTAGTCGCTTAATTCAATATTAATAGCTAACTCATTAATTGTGATGTAATCTGTATATGCAGGAGCCTCTTCATCACCTTCAGCTAGGCTTTCTAAAAAATCCTCCACAGCATCAACAAGGTCAATCTTAACAGCTGTAAGATAACCTTCTTCCTTGTCGATTTCAACAGTTACAGTAAGCTCCTCAAATGAACCCAATATATCCTCTATATCGCCAATTGAATCGGTTGAAAAACCAACTAAAACATCAACTATCTCCGTTTCTTCTTCATACATCTTAGCAATGTCAAGAACTACATCTAAGGTATACTTATCATCATCTTCATCTATGATTTCAGCACTGTTAACATAATCCTTGATTGAAGAGATGAATTCAATAGCTTCATTATCAGATTCGCCATCTTCTACTTCTTCAACTTCGTAATACCAGCTCTCAAAATATTCATCATATGTGTATGTAATGGTCTCATCATCAGCAGTTGTATCAATATAAGAATCAATATTTTCTGATTCTTCCTCACCCATACCACTTAAGTCCATACTTCCTGATATATGAGAATAATCCTTAGACATATCAAGTGTAAGCTCAACATCTAATGAAATGGAAGCGTTTAATTCTTCCTCAGTAATCTCTCCATTATCAATAGCTTCCTGAATATCCTCCTCTGTCATTCCACTATCAAGTACAGCCTGCTTTAAATCCATATCAAGGTCTGCAACTAATTCCATATAAACAGAAAGACTTTCGATATCATCTACAGGAATATTTTCTAACAATTCTTCAGCAGTTACATCATCCTTGTCATCTGCCTGTTCTTCTGTCTTCTCTTTATTATCTTTGTCATTATCGTCATTATCGCTACTGCTACATGCCGCAAAGCTAAAAACCATAAGGCCAACTAAACCAAGAGCAAGAAATTTTTTAAGGTTTTTCATATTCATTATCTCCTTCGTATTTTAATTAATGGGGTCAACCTCTTTCCCACATATTGCATTGTAACACATATTTTTCCATAATAAAAGTGTCAAGTTTGCAAAAATAACATAGTTTAATATGATTATTTTCGCAAAATACTGACAATTTTATTAAATTCCATACCATGGGAAGCTTTAATAAGTACTGTATCTCTTTCCATAATCAGTTCATTAATTTTAGTAAAAAGCTCTTCCAAATTATTAAAATAATGCACAGTTTTGTTATGCGGTTTAATATTATGACTAAGCTTACCAACACAAATAATTAAATCAATATCAGTATTCTCAAGGTGCTCTCCAATTCCCTTATGGAGCTCTACTTCATTTTCTCCAAGCTCAAACATATCACCAAGAATAGCAACCTTTCTTGTGTCTGCAAGGTTAAGAACATCCAAAGAAGCCTTCATTGATACCGGATTAGCATTATAACAGTCATCGATAATAGTAATGCCATCACCTTCAATAATATTAAATCTTCCACTGATGGTTTCCATCTTTTCAATGCCCTGTTTAATCTCTTCATTGCTTAATCCTAATTCTTTGCCCACTGCGGCTGCCGCCATGGCATTATATACCATATGTCTTCCGGGAACAGGAACGTGTACACTAATAACATCATTGTTAATGTGAATATCACAATCAATTCCCTTTAAGCCTTTTGACAGAATATTGTCAGCAGCTACATTGCAGTTATTATCAATCCCATAAAAAACCGGTTCTCTGCCATTAACCTCTTTTACAGTGGATAATTTGTCGTCATCACCATTTAATACCACAATGGCATTGTCATTAAGGTAATTAAACATTTCTGTTTTGGCTCTAAGGACCCCGTCTCTGTCCCCAAGATTCTCCAGATGACAGATTCCAATATTGGTAATAACTCCTATGTCAGGTCTTGCTATGGCACTTAATCTGTTCATCTCGTCGAAATTATTAATGCCCATCTCAACTACAGCCACCTGATGTTCATCCCTGATTCTAAAAATCGTTAAAGGAACACCAATTTCATTATTAAAATTCCCCTGTGTCTTAAGAACATTATATCTGGTATCAAGAACAGAGCTTATAATCTCTTTGGTGCTGGTTTTACCAACACTTCCTGTAATCCCCACAACTTTAATATCAAGTTCGTTTCTGTAAAAAGCCGCAATCTGTTTAATAGCCATCAAAGAAGATTTCACCAGAATATATGGTTTGTTGGCTGACTTTTCTTCATCAGTAAGTTCTCTTTCAGACAATACGCATACCGCACCCATTTCATATACCTGGGAAATAAAAGTATGACCATCAACTCTTGCTCCAACAATAGAAACAAACAGCGAATTCTCCGTTACCGTTCTGCTGTCAATTGTAATGTTGTCAACTTCTTTGTCCAAAAAGTCTTCCGGCATATATAATTTACCATCACATGCTTTTGCAATATTTGTTAGAGTTAAATTTTTCATTTATACAAATCTCTTTTCTGATTCTTCAATAAGCCATTCACAAAGTTCAGGGAATGAATATCCAATTACTGCAGCCTCCTGTGGTAAAAGACTGGTTTCGGTCATTCCCGGCAAAGTATTTGCCTCAAGACAATATACATTATTATTTTCATCCATAAGAAAATCAATTCTGCAATAAGAGCCAAGCTTTAATGCCTTAGCTGCCCTAACTGCCATATCCTGCATATGGGCTGTTACCGCATCATCAATCTTGGCAGGACAGATTTCCTCTGTCATTCCGGCCTGATATTTATTAGTATAATCATAAAAGCCCTGCTTTGGAATAATTTCAATAATAGGCAAAGCTTTGCCCGCAACAACTCCAATGGAAAATTCCCTTCCCTTGATATATTCCTCGATTAATATTTCATCCTCATATTTGTATGCACAATCCACAGCCGCCATATAGTCTGCTTCGTCAAATACAAGGGACACGCCAACGCTTGAGCCACCGCAGCATGGCTTAACTACACAAGGAATACTAAGTCCATAATCCTCTAATTTGACAGATTCACCCTTGGTTACTTTGACTCCCTTTGGAGTACTCACATTATTTACCTTAAGAATATCCTTGGTGATTCCTTTGTCCATAGCCATTGCACTTCCTAGAGGACCTGTACCGGTATACTTAATATCATACAAATCAAAAACAGCCTGAACACTACCATTTTCTCCATGCTCACCGTGAAGTGCCATAAAAACAATATCGCATTTTCTACAAACTTTAAGAACATTTTCTCCAAAGAATCCCCTTCTGTTAGCTTTCTTTTCATCTGCGAAAATATTTAATATATCATTATAGCTAATTATCTTCTCTACAGCCGCATCAACACTGTAATCAGAACTAAAAGGATTGTTAATATCCATATCCTTGTCGCCACAGTACACGTCCATAACAATTGCGTTATGTCCCTTACTTCTAAGGGCTTTACATACCATTGTTCCCGTCTTAATAGAGATTTCTCTTTCAGTGCTTATTCCGCCACATAATACAACAATATTCATTATTTCCTCCCTATATTACGAAGAATAATATCCTTCGCATATGATATAGATTTCTTAACACTTCCTTCATGAAAAGGCACACTTAAACCTGCCACATTAAGAAGCGAAAGATAATTCAAGCTACCACCGGCATTACATAATTTAACATAATCCTGCCATGCCTCTTCCCTGTTCTCCTCAAATCTTTTTTTGAATTCCATTGCACCCATAGTTGTAAGGGTGTAATTAATGTAATAAAAAGGATATAAGAAAATATGAAGCTTGTGATACCAGTAACCACCTCGGTCAAAAAACTCATCATTTTCATATTTTCTCCAAGGCATATATTTTTCCTCAAGCTTATGCCACTCGTAAGTTCTTTCCCTAGGTGTAAGCTCCGGATTAGCATAGATAATATGCTGAAATTCATCCACTGCCACTCCAAAAGGTACAAAAGTCATAGCATTCTGAAGATGTGCAAATCTGTATTTGTCAGCATCCGCGCCAAAAAACTGTTCCGCATAAGAATAAGTAAACTGTTCCATTGCCATGGAATGAATCTCTGCAATATCTGTTGCACACATAGAATATGCAGAAATAGGCTGATGTCTCATTGCCTGATATCCAGCAAAAGCATGACCTAATTCATGTGCCAGTACTCCCATATCATCTATTGTCTGATTAAAGCAGGAGAACACATAAGGAGCATTATAATTAAGAAGCTCCGTCATATATCCGGTGGATGCTTTGTTAGGCTTATTCTTTAAATCCATAAGCTGATGATCAATCATAAAGTCAATAAATTCAGCAGTTTCAGGACTTAAATCATGATACATTTTACGAGCTTCCTCAATCATAAAATCATCATCCCCCGCAGGAACAGCGTTTCCGTCAGGGAATATGAAATTTTCGTCAAAAGCCTTAAGTTCATCCACTCCAATTCGCTTTGCCTGTGCCTCATATATCTTTTCACAGAGAGGCACTATTTCTTCCAAGACCTGCTTACGAAAAGCACTTACCTCTGCTTCACCGTAATCACTTCTGCCCTGTAACTTATAACCCAGAGGGGTGTAAGTTTCATAGCCAAGAGCCTTGCCCATCTCTGTACGAAGCTTTACAAGCTCATCAAAAATAGTCTCTAATTCTTTTTCATTGCCGGCATAAAAATCAGAATATGCTTTGTAAGCTTCCTTTCTGGTATCTCTGTCAGGGTTTTCAAAAAATTTCTGAATGCCATAGAGATTATACTTTTCCCCTCTAAAAGGAATCTGAGCCGTCGCCATTATTTTCTGATAACGATTGCACAGAACACTTTCTCTCTGCATAAAAGGCACCATCTTAGGGTCAAAGCTGTCAATTTCACGTTGCATGGAAATTAAAAGCTCACAGCCGTATTCTTCATTAATATTTTTGGCAAAAGGACTTTTAATCAATGCCTGATAATAGTCAATTTCATATTCTGCAACTGTTGGATAAGTGGTTTCATTATATTCATTTTCAGCTTCATAAAACTCATCCGTAGTATCCAGTGTGTTGCGAATACTTGCAATATTCATCATAGTTGAAATATTACATTTTTCCTTTTCAACCATTGCCATAGCTGCTTTAACCTCTTCATAGGTATCCGCTTCGATTACTTTTTCCGTAGCGTCCTTCCAGATATTAGCCATTAGCTTAAAATCCGGTCTAATGTATTCTATTTCTGCAAAAATAAATTTATCCATATAATTCTCCTAACATTTTATACAAAATCAAATAATGAAAGCTGGTTGCTCTGTGGAAGCCCTTTTAATATTCCCAAATCCACCATAAGTGCCGCACTGGTTTTTGGAACCTTGGCTCTGCTTATGAAATCCTCAACGGACAAAAATGGTCCGTTTTTGGCAGCTTCAAAAATTCCGTCCGCCGCCGCTTCCCCAAGGCCGTCAATGGACTTAAATGGTGGTAATAATTTGCCGTCAATAATCTGGAAATTACGGGAATGGGATTTGTATAAATCAATAGGGATAAATTCAAAGCC
>CAZNUK010000091.1:0-6585 GCA_964576255.1 uncultured Butyrivibrio sp. | reverse complement strand
ATATTTATCAATTGCTCCCGACAATGCAAGAACTTATGCACCTCTGAGGGATAAATATGTTCCCGGAGGACAGATGTGGGTAACCGAATCCGGCGATGCAGGTGGGGGCGGTAATACTTGGGCATCAACATATCTTGATGTATTCCGTACACTTAATGAACTGGGAAGTTTTTCAACCATTGCCGATGGTGTGATTTTTCACAATACTCTGGCATCCTCTGACTATGGTTTTTTACAGCACAATACCTTTGAGCCTCGCCCTAACTATTTTGCAGTGCTGCTTTGGAATTCTCTTATGGGAACTACTGTATATGACTGCGACAATCCCGGCACAGAAGGTGCGCATATATATTGCCACTCACGCAAGGATGGTAAAAATGGATATGCTTATCTTATCATCAACAATTCACTGACAGATATTACCACTATTGAATTACCTTGTGATAGCAAGCAATACACTTTATCCGGTAATGGAGATATCCGTAGCCGAGTGATATATTTGAATGACAAGCCATTAGCTGTAAGCGAAACCGGAGAACTGCCGGAACTGCCTGCTAAACAGCAAAAAGCCGGAACCATCGAGCTGGCTCCGGGCACTTGTACTTTTATCATAACAGAATAAATATTATGTTAGCCCGTGCCATCCGACACGGGCTTTTAACTATACCAAACTTGTTTTTCTTAGCACCTGATTACTGATTGCTCCAAGTCCCAGACTAAATAATGCCCCACCGGCAAGACACAGAACCACATTCATAATTCCTGAATTAAGTGGTGTCAGCATTGGTATCATTGTGAACAGAAGCATTCCTACACAGAATGAACCTACAATGGCAAGCCATGCCCTCTGTTTTGCAATTACACTCATAAGCACATAGATTGGAACAAATACTGCAACTAAAAGTATTTTTGATAGCATGCACATTATAATTCCGCCAACGCCCGCTACCCCCACATCAAATGGAAGACCTGCAATTGCTCCTCCGATAATAGTTCCTACCAAAAAGGCAACCAGCATTAATGCACCACCAACAAAACCTACCACTGTTTTAGATACTACATAACCGGCTTTTTTAGGTCGGATAGCAAATATGTTTTTAGAGTATCCGCTTTTAAAATCCTCTGTAACAAATAATCCAACAAGTGCTGCTATAAAGAAATACAGCATATTGATATTACACATACTGAGCATATCCATACTCATAGCAGGATTTTCACTGATATCCGTGCTTTCACTTCTCTCACTGCTTACAGTTCCAATAATCTGCCATGTGCTATCAAAGCCCTCCATAACAGTTTCTTCCCCAGTTTGGGGATTAACTGAAACGCTTCCCTCCATCATAGTGGTCATAACAAGTATTAAAATAGGAATTACAAGACAAATGCCCACCATAATATATAACAATGGCATTGTAAACATCCTTCTAAAATCTACTTTTAACATATTATCTGACCTCCTTTTTATTCATAAGATCAATATAGTATTCTTCAAGACTAATCTTGTCCGTCCTAATCTCACTTACCAGAATGTTATTTTCATACAGATAAGTAACTATTTCCTCAGGACTTACCTCATCATATACGCGAATGTATCCGTTTTCTTCTTCTACACGAGAATACTTGCTGCCTAAGAGATTTTTGGTTCGCTCCATATCCTTTGTCTGAAGTGCCACATAGGTACGACAGTCATTTCTGTAATCATTTTGCCACCACGGACAATTCCGTAATGGGTTGCGATTTTTTCAAGCTCACCCAAAATATGAGATGAAATCACAACGGTGCAACCACGATTCTTAGTAATATCCACAAGAACCTCTCTCATAATTCTCATTCCGTCCGCATCCAGACCATTAATCGGCTCGTCCAATACCAGAAGTTTAGGATTTCCAAGTAAAGCCATGGCAATACCAACTCTTTGTTTCATACCAAGAGAACAGTTTTTGTATTTATTGGAGGCCGCACCCTCCATTCTAACTAATTTAAGTGCTTTTCTAACTTCTTCCTCTGCATTGTCTATCCCAAGGTTTGCCGCCTGCAGAAGCATATTGTTCCACACACTGTAATTAAGAAAACAGCCCGGTGCCTCAATTAAGCATCCAATTCCTGCTCTAACTTCCGAATCAGTGTAATCTTTTCCAAATAGTTTAATCTGCCCGCCACTTGGTACTAGAAGCCCACAGATAAGTTTTTCCGTTGTAGATTTACCACTTCCGTTTTCACCAATAAAACCATAGATTGCACCTTCAGGAACGGTCAAATTAAGACCACAAACTGCCTGCTTATTTTTAAAATTTTTACTCAAATTGGTAATTTCAATTACATTCATTTTAACTGCCTCCTTCTAGTACACATCACATTTACTAAGGATACGAGTCCCCAGCAAGTTGTAAATAATTGCCCATACCACTGAAACTCCAAGGCAGATAAGCAAGGTTAACGCATTACTGCTAAGGCAGGCGTTAACTGATGAGCCGTACAAAAATAGATTTAAAACAGAAGAATTTCCAACAATGGCTGCAGCTCCTATAATTACAATTCCTGTTCCTAAAAAGAAGGAGGAAAAAATGGAAACGCCAAAATATCTTCTAAAATTAATATTAAGAAAGGTATACAAGCTTGCCCAACCAAGACTCATAACCATTTTACCTAAAATGGCAAAAATCAGAGAGCCCACATTAACATCAAAGGATGTTCCGGAAATTATTCCTGCCGCCACAGTTCCGATTAAATATGTAACGCACATACATGCCATGGAAAATGCTCCCGTAATTGCTTTGGACATCATGTAATCCTGTTTTTTGGCATGTGTGGTAAATAACTGTTTTACATAACCACTTTTGTAATCATGTCCTATAAAAATAGAAACCATAATTCCGCCAAAAATAAATACCATATTCATATTGGCGTATTCTGCAATATTGGACACCACGTATAATGGTGTATCCGCTGCAATTACCTGCCATGTGTTAGTGTACATCGCAGTTGCCCCTTCCGGCGTCTCCATAGTGGTCATACTTAATATCATTGCCGGAATAATCGCCGCAATGGCAAGGAAAATATAATACATAGGAGTATGAAACAAACGATAAAAATCCACACCCAGCATTCCTTTTAGTCTAGTAAAAAAACTTGGGGATTCAAATTTTAATTCATGTGCTTTTTCCATTCTATTCATCCTCCTTCTGTGACATTAATTCTATATAGTACTCTTCCAGACCGATTTTGTTTTTCTTAATTTCATTTACCACATGTCCATTTTTGAACAGGTAATCAACTATCTCTTCTGTATTATCCACATCATATACGCGAAGGTACTCTTCCTCTTCTCGTACATTGTTAAACTTGGATTTCAAAGCCTTTAATGCACCCTGCATATCCTTGGTCTTAAGGGATACAAAAACTCTTGCTCTGTTCTCCATCTCCTGTGCTGAGATTTCCTGAATCATTTTTCCCTGACGAATAATACCGTAATGGGTGGCAATTTTCTCTAATTCTCCAAGAATATGCGAAGAAATTACAACTGTGGCAGAATATTTCTGTGTCACTTCAACTAATATTTCCCTCATAATTCTCATTCCGTCCGTATCCAAGCCGTTAATAGGCTCGTCCAAAATTAAAAGTGCCGGTTCTCCAAGAAGTGCCATTGCTATTCCGATTCTTTGCTTCATACCAAGAGAACAGCTTTTAAACTTAATGCGAGAAGAATCTTCCATTCTAACAATTTTAAGCACACGATTAATTTCTTCCGTCGGATTCGGTAAACCAAGATTAATTGCCTGCATCATCAGATTATCCCACACACTTGAATTAGGAAAACAACCGGCATTTTCAATTAACGCTCCGACTCTTACTCTCACTCCTGCATCAGTGTAATCTCTGCCAAAAAGTTTGATTTCACCACCATCCGGAACAAGATGTCCACAAATAAGCTTTTCCGTTGTAGATTTTCCGCTTCCGTTTTCCCCAATAAAGCCGTAAATTGCACCCACCGGAACTGTCATATTAAGATTATCCACTGCATACATTCCGCGAAAGCTCTTTGATAAGTTTCTGATTTCAATAGCGTTCATTAGATTTCCTCCTCTGTCAGTTCAAGTATTCTTGGTACAAGTTCCTCGCGTGTCTTGTTATAGACGCGACGATATATCGGATAAGCCGCAACCATAATTGCCGAACCTATTATTCCTATAACTACACCAAGGGGTATACTGTTTCCGATAACTTCCATTGCAAAACATAATCCTACGCCAAACACAAGACAGCCTATAATTCCAATGGTCAAACCTTCTAACATTCCTGATTTTTGAACTTTATTATCCAATCTTTTTAACTCTTCAAGCTTAGTTTCTTCCTTAGGAAGATATTTGTTTCTAATTTCCTGCACCTCTCTATTCTCTGTTGCAGAATACTTATAGTTAAATGATTTACTCTGTTCCATTTTGCGACCTCGCTTTTCACAATGTTTCTATTTTACAGTTGGATTATATAGGGGGGATGTTTTTGAAAAGTTTGGGAAATGTTAAAGTTTTGTTAAATGTGGGGGATTTTCCTTGAAAAACAAGGATTTTTAGATGTTTGATTAATGGATTATACCACTTTGACGTCAATCACTTGATTGTCATTAACTGATATCGCCATATACCAAAATCCTAACGACCCACGGATTGTAAGTTCAAACTGGTTAAGCTCTTATTCTACGATTGATTTTCTTGTAGCATGGGAACCTCACATCTGAATGGGATAGTAAACGTAAACTTTTGAAATTAATTATAAATATGCTATCAAAACGTACTAGGATATGTTATAATACATACATATTTACATAACGAGAAGATAAGGACGATGTGTGATTTTAGAAAGTGTAAAGATGAATATGAAAAGGCAAGAAATGGTGAAAAGAAAAAACTTGTGGAATTTCTAGAAAATAAGGGGTTCAAAGTTCTTAACAAGGGATATGGAAGCGGAAGTAAAAAATATAAAGCAGGCGGTAAATTAGATGTTCCGTATGATTTGTCAAATTGGAAATGGGTTGAGATTGAGAAAGAGGGATATACATATTTAATTTCTTTACAACCTTTTGATAAGGATAAGAAAACCGGAAATATACATGTGTTAATGGATAGAATCGGTATTTATAAGTATAAAGAATATAGTGCTTCTGAAGTAATAGAAAAAATGGTTGCAACTAATATTGAATTGCCGTTAACGGAAGAAAAATTAAACAGTCTTTTAACAATATTATAGGAAATTATTCTTTATACTAGAGGTTCTTTAAAAATTAAATAATGAAAAAGTCTTAAATGAAAGGAAAAAAAAATATGAAGAAATTTAATTGCAAAATTTTTATTCCGCTAATTGTTGGTGTAGTAGTGATAGTAGGAATCGCTGTTTTCTTGATTTTAGGTAAATTCGGTAAAGATAAGACAACTTCCAGAAATGAGCTTTTATTGGAATCTACGGATGATACTGAGCCGGAAAAAACCGACAGTACAGAGAAGCAGTCGGGTAATGGTGAACAGAACACTACAACAGAAAATAAAGAAACACCTGAAGATATGGAAACTTCAGGTGAAGATTTTACAACTGAATATATAACTGAGCTTATTACAGAACCTTCTTTAGAAGGTGAAACAGAAACAACATTTGTTTCAGAATATGAACCTGAAATTTTAGCGCCTTGGACTCCAATTCCAGATAATCCCACTGAAATTTTAACAGACATTACTTTAGCTCCTACAGAACCTATAACTATTCTACAAACTGGAGAATGGATAACTGATTATGTTTTTATCGAAGACAAGAATCCGACATATGTTATGGGTTATTATCAGCATGAATCTAAAAATGTAGCTGGTAAAATAATTGAATGCTTATATCTTAAAGATGTTCAACATGAATATGAATGGGATGAAATGGGTGATGAATATTATTTAAAATGGAATGATTGGATGTATTTTAGTTTTGATACAAAAGATACTCCACCATTAAATGGTGGTACTTCAACTAATGGTTTCATAAATAAAGATGAAGAATATGAAGGTTTAAAACTTGATGAAAACTCTGGTATTGATCATATTATTGATGTAAAAACTGCAAGTTATTATTCTAGAAATATTAATAATAAAAATATAAATGTTGACGCTTCATTTATTAAGCCTTATTTTTATGATAAAACAACACAAACTATCACTACAAAAAGTAATGAATTTGTATCTAAAGATATCTATTTAAAGTATATTTTAAAAGATCTTAATTTATATGAATTAGATCAGACTATTAAAGATATATTAATCGAAGAAGCAGGTTATCTTTATGATTTTTATGTATTTTGGTATAAAAATTTAAAAGGAACTGAATTTGATGGTTTTGTTTATGAAGGACTTAGTTGGAATGGCATTGATAAAGTTGTAACTTTATATTATAATGATGAAAGTTATGGTTATGATATAGTAATGGAAGCTATAGATAGAGTATCTAAGAAATAAAGTTTTATAAATAACAAAGGAGGCTATGAAATTGAAAAGATTTTTATCTCCTGTTATGAAGTGACCTCTTGTCAAGAGTAAATTTCACATTTACAAACTT
>CAZNUK010000090.1:0-6786 GCA_964576255.1 uncultured Butyrivibrio sp. | reverse complement strand
TGCTGCTGTAGGCTCGTTGATAATTCTCTTAACATCAAGACCTGCAATCTTACCAGCATCCTTAGTTGCCTGACGCTGTGCGTCGTTGAAGTAAGCAGGAACTGTAATAACAGCCTCTGTTACAGGCTCTCCAAGATAGCTCTCAGCATCTGCTTTTAACTTCTGAAGAATCATAGCAGAAATTTCCTGTGGTGTATAATTCTTGCCATCAATTGTTACTTTGTGATTAGAACCCATATGTCTCTTAATAGAAGAGATTGTCTTTTCTGCATTTGTAACTGCCTGACGCTTTGCAGGCTCACCTACAAGTCTTTCACCATTCTTAGTAAATGCTACGATTGATGGTGTAGTTCTGATACCTTCTGTGTTAGCGATAACTACAGGCTTACCACCTTCCATTACAGCTACACAGCTATTTGTTGTTCCTAAGTCAATTCCAATAATTTTTCCCATTTTAAATTCTTCCTTTCTTACCTTAATTTGCTACCTTTACCATACTGTGTCTTACTACGGATTCCTTATAGGTGTATCCCTTCTGTAAAACTTCAGCAATTATATTCTCACCAAGACTATCATCTTCAACATGCATTACTGCGTTATGATAATCCGGATTGAACTCAACGCCAAGAGCCTCAATTTCCTTAACACCCATATCCTCAAGTGTCTTAGTGAGCTGCTTGTAAATCTTATCCATTCCGTCTGCAACAGGATTCGTTCTGTCTTCCTCCGGAATAGTTGCAAGGCCTCTTTCAAAATTATCAACCACCGGCAAAATCTTATTAATTACTTCTCTTGCACCGATTTCATACATTGCTGTCTTCTCTTTCTCGGTACGTTTTCTGTAATTGTCAAACTCTGCCATTGTTCTTTTGTATTTATCGGTTAATTCTTCAATCTGAAGGTCCTTCTTATCTTTTTTGTCCTTCTTTTTGAAAAAGCCCTTTTTCTCTTCAGAAGCTTCTGTGGTCTCCCCTGCAGATTCTGCTACTTCTTCTGTTGTAGTCTCTTCTGTCTCTGTTACAGTTTCTTCTACAGTTTCTTCCTTAATCTCTTCTTCCATTTCTTTGGTTGTGTTCTCTGCCAAAATCTCTCCACCTTTCTATTTCTTAAATACATCATCTAACTGAGTTTTGATATTGTTAATTGTTGATACAACCTTCTCATAATCCATTCTCTTCGGACCTATGATACCAATGGTTCCCTTAGCACCATCCTCTAATTCATAGGTGGCTGTAACAACACTACAATCCTTCATACTGTCAATCGGTGTCTCCTTACCGATATATACCTTGATACCACTATTTTCACTATCCTGAGAATCATTAACCAGTTCTGCCAAAAGTTGCTTTTCTTCCAAAGTATATATTAACTCACTTGCCTTGGAATTATCACTTAGCTCCGGATATTTAAAAATATTAGTTGCTCCGCTGGTATATATCTGCAAATCATCCTTGCTGGATGCCACCGCCGCAATAGCGTCCAAAATATCTCTTATGAGTATTCCATATTCGCCCGCCTTAGCTGTAAGACTTGAAATAACCGCAAGGTTAATTTCCTCTAAAGCAAGTCCTCCAACGGAACTGTTAAGCATAATATTAATCTTGAGGCATTCCTCTGTATTAAGCTCATATGCGCTTTCGATAATGCTATTCTTGATTACATTACCTTCAAGTACCACTACCGCCAGAATCTTGCCCTTCTCAATCTGGGATATCTGAATAAACTTAATGGTCATTCCCTTCTTCTTAGGGG
Source organism: uncultured Butyrivibrio sp. (assembly GCA_964576255.1). Classification (GTDB taxonomy): domain Bacteria; phylum Bacillota; class Clostridia; order Lachnospirales; family Lachnospiraceae; genus Eshraghiella. The sequence goes on along the minus strand of CAZNUK010000090.1, from coordinate 5,034 downwards.
CTGCTACCATAGTAGCATAGTTGGTATTATTGGCTAATGTCTTAGCCACTGTCTGCAAAAGGTCCTCAACCCGGTCCACCTTCTCAAATAAAAGGTCTTCCTTCTTATTGAGTTCGCTTTCTCGCCTGTCAAGCTCCGCTTCTCTTTCCTTCATCATATTATCTACATAAAAGCGATAACCTGCGTCCGAAGGAATTCTTCCAGCAGAAGTATGGGGCTGAAGGATGTATCCCATCTCTTCCAAATCTGCCATTTCGTTACGGATTGTTGCAGAACTCAGATTCAAATCCGTATATTTGGAAATTGTTCTTGAACCAACAGGCTCGCCGGTCTCCAAATAGTTCTGAATGACAGCTTTTAGAATCTTGACTTTTCTCTCATCCATTTCCATGGCAGCACCTCCAATCTTGTGTTGTTAGCACTCGATTAATTAGAGTGCTAACACTGGCTATAGATAAATTACCACCCTAATAACTTTTTGTCAATAGATTTTTATTATTTTTTACAGAAAGATATTTGGAATAAAATGCTATAGAAAAAGAGGACGCCATTTTTAACCATGGACATCCTCTAGTTTTCTTAATTGCTATTTCGCAATATATCAACTAAATTAAGCTTTGCAATTTTATTAATCTCTACTACTGACGCTATAAATATAGTAATCACTCCCACAACGAATACAATTGCACAATATATTGGATTAAGACTATACACATCTATCCCTTCATATACCAATACACCTTTATAACTAAGTATTTCCAAAATTATTAATATAACGGTAGCCGGAATGATAGAACATATAAACAGGAACACATTCTCAATCAAATACATACGCTTTATTTGAATATTGGTAGCACCCAGTGCTTTTAATATTCCAATTTCCTTTGTCTGATTCATTATATTAATCTTCGTTGTAAGCTTTATAAACAAGAATGTAAGTACAAACGCAATTATTGATAAGAAACCAATTATGAAAATTGGCACTGACAATCTCGATGCCACAAGCGAAGCCTTCATTCCATTACTATCGTCCATATAATAATTATATTTCTCAACTTGTATTTTCAACTCTTTAAATTTTGAATCCCTATCAATAAGATATATATCCACCTTGTCATAAACCGGAATTTTCATTGTATCAAAGCAATCTTTTGTCATATATACCAGTACATTATCATCCTTATTATTCGTAATACCTACTATTGTAACTTCACCAATACTGGTCACATCCCCATCAACCGTAATTGTGACATTTTTTCCCAATATATCATTAATTAGATTATTTGATACATTTCCTGCTACAAGTTCTTCAACGCTTACCGCTGCATAGTTCAGTTCCAAGACAGAAATGAAAGAATTAATACTTCCCGCATTTATTACTATTTCCCTATCATTTACAGGTTTACTGCCAAAGCAAATTTCGTCGCTATTTTCATATACATTAACATCCAAAAACATATAGTTTTGCTTTGATTCAGAACGTATCAACAAACCCGAAGAATCTTTTTCTACAATTTTTGCATACAGCTCTTCCACAAGTGATTTGCTGATATACATAAATGGTTTTTCTTCATTTATCGTTTCTGCTACACAAGCAACTTGACATTCTATATCATCAACTCCAGAATAAGACAGGTAAAATTTTTGACCAACACAATCTGTATTTCCAAACAATGTTTCTGCAAGAACAGTATTGATTATTATCTCCTTATTACTACTTGGCATTTGTATTTTATTATATTTCATTCGCTCTTCAAAAAAACTATTTTGCAGATACACCTGATACTCTACCGAAATGTAATCATTTTCTTTATACACCCCTATACAAATATCCTTATATAAAACAACTGCTTTACACAAGTCTTCCACATCTTTAAGAAATTCCGAAGAAATCGACTCGTCATCTTCACTTGCCACAACTACTTTATCATTTCCCAAAACAGCATTAATACTCGTATTGACATTGCGCATGGCATTTATCATACATGTTACGAGAACAACAAAAAACAAAAGAAAAGAACACATAAATATTATAGATATATTTCGCTTCTTATTGTTTGTAAGATGCTGTTTCACAATTACATTAAACATATTCTTTGATCTGGCGGTCGAATTATCGTTTTCCCTGATTGATACACACGTCGCACCAGTCACATTAGTACTTCTCTCTTCATCAGAGACAACTATCCCGTCGGATAGTTTAATAACTCTGTCACCATATTGTAAGGCTGACTCTAGGTCGTGGGATATTACAATTACCAAACGGCTCTCACTAATTTGCTTTAACACTCTAAATACTTGTTTTGCATTTTCTTCATCAAGATTACCCGTTGGTTCATCTGCTAAAATTATCTTACTATCCTTGCAAACGGCTCTCGCTATTGCAACTCTTTGTCTTTCACCCCCGGATAACACCTTACACTTTTTTGATTTACAATCTTTAATATCGAACAGCTCTAACAAACTTGATATATTCACTGATTGAACCTTTGCCAGTTGCATCGCCAGTTGAATATTCTCATCAACTCTAATATCGCCCAATAAATTAAAATCTTGAAACACGAATCCAATTTTAGCTCGTCTTAATTCACTTAACGCTACCTCGTCCTTGCTACATTCAACACCTTCTAAAAGAATCTGTCCATCATAACACTTATCAAGCTGACCGATAATATTCATCAGAGTACTTTTACCCGCGCCCGACTTCCCTACAATAAATACAAGCCCTTTGCTTTCAAATTCCAGATTTATATCTTTCAAAATATAGTTGCCCTCTATACTTTTACTTAAATCTCTTAGCTGTAAAAAACTCATTTTATTTATCAATCTTTCCTTTACAATATTTATCGTAATGTTCTTTTATCATTTCATCAAGATTCTCTTCTAAATAATCATTGTTTATCGTTCCGAACGCTTCATAATATCCCCTCAAATAATATGACATTATCATGACACCATATTTATCATCTATATCATATCCAAAATCTTCACGAGTTGATATACTTCCATATAACTCATTAACCTCTTCCAATAATTCTACATCATGCTCTCCTAAATAATAAGTGTTTATTAACACATCTGTTAGATCAGAAACATCGAATATATTTGCGGTAAATTCATCCTTACTTGAATAAATTTCTTCTATCTGCTTATTTAATTCTTCCTCTAATATGCTAATATTTAATTCTCTGGACATATCATTATTGTATAACAACCCCATATAGGTATAATAATCTGTCATATCATTATCATTCTTATAATCATTTTCTATATTAGAATTAAACCAATTTATCATTCCCTCTTGTACATTAAATTCTTCTAATATACTTCTATTTGACATTCCCAAGTCCATGAGTATATTTACATTATCAGAAATATACCATGATGTTTTGCTATCTTCACCAAGATATTCAACCCCATTAAATAAATTTTCTTCTTCTATAAAGTATTTTTCTAATTGTTTCTCTAACTTTTTCATGTCAAACTCAAAATATGTATATATATACGCCAGTTTAACTAACTCGGTAGTCATAGCTACATCATAACTAGTATCTTCAAAAGCCTTATAAATGTATTGGGCACTTTGCTTGATTTCTTCCTTTAATTCCGCATCTACGGGCATATCCGAAAGCTCTGCCATTTCCATACATTTTGCATAACCGTACATAATTTGAACATACTCTGTGTGTTTCGGCATTACCGATGTAATACTTTTATTTTTTAAACAATTATATAGAACTATATTCGCCGCAACAAAAACAATAAGTATACCTATTATAACTGATATAATAATTTTTGTTCTTTTCTTCATATTTTTAATACTCCTTCCGGCAAAAGTGCGATTAGTTATGTTTCACTTTTACTTCATTCTGATATAAATTTTTTCTTGGTGGGAGTTACACTCCCACCAAGAGAATTCATTACCATTCAATAGATGTAAGCAATAGAACTTCACCTTTTACCTTGATTCCATCTTTAATTTTATATTTAGCTGAACCATTTTGCTCATAATCAACCCAGCAACGACTTGACATTTTAACTGAATAACTAAAGTACTCTGCATCAGTTGTATATGATGCCGAATTTCCACTGTTTGTTAGCTTAACACTGGAACCGCCTGTACCAACTGTAGCTTCCATTCCTATACCACTCATGTAAAACGTAAGTGTTTGTCCCAAAAATTCATATGTATAATTCGTGCTTTTTTTATCAAAGGTAAATTTTGCTACTCCATCTGACTTAATAGTCGCCTTCGCATACCACCAATATTCAATAAAATTAATGTCCAAGTTAGTACTATCTTGATACGTTCCTAACGTTGAAAATGATGTATCCGTATCCTTGCAAGCCTTTTTTCCTGTACATGACATTGCGTATGTATCTACAACATTTGACGATATACACACCACAATAGATAATAGTACAGCGATAATTTTTTTAGTTTTTAACATATTAAAAATATCCTCCTTAAACTAAACGATACCTTTTTAGTATCATTCATAAATTAATGTTGGCATAATTTTAAAAAAATGATATACTAAGCCTAGGTCCTTTTTCAAAAAGTGCCGTGTTATAGGGACTCTGATAAACTCGCGCAATTTTTATCAGAGTCCGCTTTTTATATAAAGATAACATCATAAGACATTATCCATATATCATAAGATTAAAAAAAGGTTGCAATGACTGTATCATTGCAACCGAACTATCGTAGTAATCTTCTCTCACCGTAGACTTCCAGCTTTGCGTCCCTATATTTCTATAGGTTTGCCCTCATATCTTTGTTGTATGTACAGCATTATACATACACTTTGTCCAAATGTCAATATTTTTTATTATATTTTTTAATTCGCATAGGTATTTATAAAATTTTTTAACTATAATTTAAGAGGCGAGTAAAATCGCCTCTTAAGTATTAAGCCTTTTTATCTCTCTTAATTATTAACTTGTCGCAACATGCCAAGACTCCCGGCAAAATAAACAAAATCAACACAATTGCCACAAAAGAACCGATAGAAAGTGTTTTTACAATAGCTG
>CAZNUK010000089.1:0-7366 GCA_964576255.1 uncultured Butyrivibrio sp. | reverse complement strand
TCCAGGTCCCGGTTGGAGAACAGGTCCTCCCATCATCAAAATTTCCATGAATACCTACAACATATGTATTATCGCCCTTCTGAGTAACCATCTGCTTCTCCTGAATTGGACTTACACCATTCTTAGGATAAAATACGATGATTCTTGTACCCGGAACATCTGCAAAGCCTGCAAGTGCAGCCTTACCTGTATCTCCTGAGGTTGCTGTAAGAATTACAATCTCATTCTTAACACCATTCTTCTTGGCACTTGTTGTCAACAAATGTGGCAAAATAGAAAGCGCCATATCCTTAAATGCAATTGTTGCTCCATGGAAAAGCTCCATATAGTAAGCTCCGTCTGCTTTTACAAGTGGGGCAATCTCATCCGTATCGAACTTGCAATCATATGCCTTATTGATACAGTTCTTAAGTTCCTCCTCTGTAAAATCAGTGAGGTACAATTTCATTACCTCATAAGCAACCTGCTTATAATCCATTGCTGTCATATCCTGAATGCTTACATCCAATGTAGGAATAGCTTCAGGAACATATAATCCTCCATCTGCCGCAAGACCTTTTAAAATAGCCTGTGAAGCAGTTACTTTAACATCCGCACTTCTTGTACTTGAATATAAAAGCTCCATTGTGTTACCACCTTTTTCTAAAATTCGATTAATTATAACATAGGAATTATGTAAAAACAATATTTCTATGAATTAAAAAAAGCCATTCTTACTTGAACGGCATTTTTTATATATATTAAAATGTAAAATAAATGTGCCCGCCGTACTCAAACAATCTGATAAGATTATTTACGTGCCAGCAGTCCGGTGTTACACAATGCACCGCAGCAAAAAACAATGCTCCCTGAGAGTAATCCTCTCCCATAAGTGCTCTGTTAACTGCTTCTACTGTGCTATCAGTTACAGTCACAGTATAAAATCTTCCATCTGCCACCGGTGAAAACTGCTCACCATTTCCCTGAAATACAACATCTGTTACTGTATTTGGGAAACATGTATTCTTTACTCGATTTATAATAACGTTTGCTACCATAATCTTAGAAAGAACATCCCCTCCGGTTGCTTCTGCCTCAACAATTTTTAACAAATTGCTATAGTCCTCTTCTGAATAGGATATAACCGTTTGTGGTACTACTTCTTCCACAACGACCTCGGTGCTTTCCTCCTCTTTGTTTTCGTTCTGGTTAATAGTTCCCATAACCAGATGCACCTCGTCCAATTCAGTTCCTGCATATAAACTCTCAACAATATCCTCTGTCTGCATCTTTGTTTCAGTCTCTGTCACCTCAGCCTGCTCATCCATCTGGACTATTTCGCAGGAAGGCATATAACTTACAGAACCAGAACAGAACGCATCTGTCAAAGCGGTCAAACCTACAACCGCCATTCCAATCCATGCCGCATTTCTACTGCACAGATTTTTCAAATGAATATTCTGCATAAAAACCTCTCTTTTTAATTGTAATGGCTGATTTCCTCAAGCCATAGAAAATTATCACGGAGAGGGATTTTTCTGTCAACAAAATCACTTTTTTTTGTGAAAAACGACGTTTGTAATAATTTTGTAACATTTATGACCGTCAAATTGCATATTATCGAGGTAATTTCACGATATTTTTTGTCTATTTTGCCAATTCATTTTTGTTTGTCAGAAAATGTGACAGGAATTTTTTGGTAATTTTGATTTATTTCATCCCATTTTTCACCCCAAAAAACCTGAAAAAGTGGTGGCAAAAAACATTTTTTACTTGTTTTTTTATTTTTTATATTTGTTTATTCATTGCAAATATGTAAGAAAACATTTTCTTACATTAAAATTAATATTAACCATTGATTACTACCCTTGTTTTTATGTATACTAATATCAAGAAGATTTACAACAATTTATAAGGTGAAATATTATGGAAAAGCTACCTGGCGTGTTCACTGCCACCAAAAAAGACGGCAGTACATATTATCGTGCAAGTATTACAATTAACAACAAACATATCAGTTTAGGAAGCTATGACGACGCTTCCATGGCTAACCGCGCCTATACGGAAGCTTATGATGTATTTAATTCCGCAGTAACAATTGAGGACTACAACAAATCCAAGCGAACACTCTCCTTCACCAAATATGTTGTATTAATTAATTTCAGGGACAACCACATTTATTTTAAAACTCCAATATATTTGTTCAAAAAATACTTTTACTATTATTTTGACAAAAATACATTCCTTAAATTTGACGCAGACGATTTGTTCTACTACTCCACTCATACTATTATGAGGCGTGGTGGGCATTTATTTGTGGCTGATTACGGCATGCAGGTTAATATCCTCTCCCGCTATGGTATTAAAGATTATGCTGTTCCCGGCAAAGATTACTATTTTGCCAATGGTAATTCCCAGGATTTTAGCTATGGTAATATTATAATTGTAAATCCTTACCACGGCGTACAGCATTTTATCAAAAACGGCAGGGACTACTACAAGGCCAAGATTCACATCAACGGCGACTATGTAATCGGCACCTACAAATCAGCTGAGGAAGCTGCCGTTGCCTACAACAAGGCCGCCAAGCTCCTGCGTGAAAAAGGTGTACAAAAAAACTTCCCGGAAAACTATCCGGAAAGTCTGTCCGCCATAAGCTATGCTAAGATATATAATTCAGTGAAGATATCCGCGAAGGTGCGAAATTTTTCAGTGAAATAAAACTATTCTGTTATAGGGATATTTGCTCCCGACGGCACTTGATGTTGCATTGCAACATCTTAGTGTCCGTTCCATGGAGCAACTAAGTGGAAACGGTCCCTATAACTGCATAGTTTTATTTATATTAATTGTTTAACCAGTTTCTTTACCACTCCAACATCTAAAGAGTTACTCTGTGTTTCAAATGTCCACACAACATCTTTTCCATGTACTAAACCATTTGACGTATATGTATTCATTTTCTTTACAAACTCATTTGCATAATGAGTATCGTCCATACGTCCGGCATGCTCCCAATACTTAATTTTTCCTGTGTGGATGTTTATAATTGTAAAATCGGGATAAATTGTTTTATTTTGTCCGTCGCATATAAGTTCTAGAGGACGTTCATATTTATATAAAATATCCCCACGGTTTCGATAAAGAATATTTGCAATGATTAATTCTGATTTTGACCTGACCATCTCGCCTTGCTCAGTTTCATAGCGAAGATTCTCCGGGTGCATTGTTGTCGGTTCAAATACTTCCTCATACCACTGGAGCAATTGGGATTTAACACCTCGACTTAGAGGCTCACACAATTCCTTGCGTTCATGACATAAAGAATCATACACTTCTTCTAAATCATCAGAAGGATAATGTCTAACAAGCTTCTCCAATTCCTCCAACTGTTTCTTGGCTATTGGTTTAATAAGAGCATAATAATGCTTTTGTGCAAGTTTATTAGCCAGTGAAAGTTCTTCTTTTTTAATGTACTCTCTTCCCCATTTGTTATTATCCAACTTTAATTGATGGTAATAATATGTTTTACCATTTTTGTTTTGCCACTTTAAGCATCCTTTGGGTGCATTGTTCAAAAAAACATCAATTTTGGCAAGAATGTTTTCCAATTTGATAATTTCTCTCTTAGCAACGGTAATAATTTCGCTCAATATGCATCTTCCTTTCTTATATGTTCTACCCATAAGTTGATTGAAGGAAGCATATGGTTAGAACTTTCAAAAGAAATTTGTAAAATTTTCTTACCATACATCACAAAAACATCTTTTATGGGTAGATATTTAATTGAATTAATTGGATTTTTTCTTACCATTAAGGTTCCAAACCTAGTCTATGGGTAGAAAAATGAACTGGTATTCTTATAATTTTCTACCCATAAACACTTCAAAACCGCTCTATGGGAAGAAAAGAACAAAAAACCGCCTAAACATCATAGATTTTTATAAACATCTTCCCCACATAATGTGGGGAAGATATAGAATATAGAATTATTTGTTATTAATATAGTTAATTAATCCCTCTGCCGCAATAATCTTCTGCATAAACTCTGGGAATGCCTGTCCTTTAAACTCAGTTCCCTTAGTTCTGTTGTATATCATTCCGCTGTCAAAATCAACCTCAACCTCATCTCCTGCTTCAATTCCTCTTGAAGCCTCAGGACATTCAATGATTGGAAGTCCGATGTTAATTGCATTACGATAAAAAATTCTTGCAAAGGTCTCTGCGATTACACAGCTAACACCTGCTGCTTTGATAGCAATAGGTGCATGCTCTCTTGATGAACCACAACCAAAGTTTTTGTCTGCAACAATAATATCGCCCTTTTTAACATTTTTAACAAAATCCTTGTCGATATCCTCCATACAGTGAGTTGCAAGCTCTGCCGGGTCGGAGGAGTTAAGATATCTTGCAGGAATGATAACGTCAGTGTCTACGTTATCGCCATATTTAAATACTGTTCCAAATGCCTTCATTACTACTACCTCCTATATCTCTTCCGGTGATGAAATTTTACCGGTGATTGCACTTGCTGCAGCTACTGCCGGACTTGCAAGATAAACCTCTGATTCAACATGTCCCATTCTTCCAACGAAGTTACGGTTAGTTGTTGAAATACAACGCTCACCCTTAGCGAGAATTCCCATATAACCGCCAAGACATGGACCACAGGTAGGTGTACTAACAACAGCACCTGCTTCAATAAATGTCTTAACAAGACCCTCTTCAATAGCCTGAAGATAAATCTTCTGAGTTGCAGGAATAATAATTGTACGAATTCCTTTTTTAACCTTATGTCCGCTAAGAACCTTAGCTGCAATTCTTAAATCGTCAAGACGTCCATTAGTACATGAACCGATTACAACCTGGTCAATAGCAATATCAAAGCCCTCGTCAGTTGTATGTGTGTTCTCCGGAAGATGTGGAAAAGCAACTGTTGGCTTAAGTGTAGAAAGGTCAATTACATATTCCTCATCATACTCTGCATCCTCATCTGCTTCATACACTGTATATTCACGAGTAGCATGCTCTTTAAGATATTCGCGGGTCAAGTCATCCACAGGGAAAATTCCGTTTTTGCCACCAGCCTCAATAGCCATGTTAGCAATTGTAAAACGGTCATCCATAGTAAGATACTGAATACCATCACCTACGAATTCCATAGATTTGTAAAGTGCGCCATCCACACCAATCATACCGATAATATGTAAAATAATGTCCTTACCGCTAATCCATTTTGCAGGCTTGCCTGTTAATACAAATTTAATTGCTGAAGGTACCTTAAACCATGCAAGACCTGTTGCCATACCGGCAGCCATATCAGTTGAACCAACACCGGTAGAAAAAGCACCAAGTGCACCATATGTACATGTATGTGAATCCGCTCCGATTACCACATCTCCTGCTACTGTAAGTCCTTTTTCAGGTAAAAGAGCATGTTCAATACCCATTTCACCAACTTCAAAATAATTGGTGATGTCGTGTTTTTTTGCAAACTCTCTTACACATTTGCAATGCTCCGCAGACTTAATATCCTTATTAGGTACAAAGTGGTCAGGAACGAGAGCAATTTTGTCCTTATCAAACACCTTATCAGTTGCCATTTTCTCCATCTCGTGAATAGCAACCGGTGATGTAATATCATTTCCTAATACCAGATCAAGCTTAGCTTCAATAAGCTGACCTGCACAAACAGAATCAAGTCCTGCATGAGCTGCAAGAATCTTCTGTGTCATTGTCATTCCCATAATAATTCCTCCTAGGCACTAATATCTAATAATTTTATCACATTAAAGTGTATAAGTCCAATAAAAAATGCTCTCCAGACGTAATCCGGAGAGCAAATACTTATTTAACTATAAATCTTCCTATACCATACCAATGCATCTACATATGAATTATATACATCCTTCATATCAATCTTACCAATAACCATAAGTCTTGAAACCTCTGACCAATTGGCAATCTCATACTGCCTTATAAAATTCATAACCTCTGCTAACTTGCCTTTGCCATTAACAAGAGCTTCATATACATCCTTGGTTACATGTACATCCTTAAGCGCTTCAGACATTGGTTTTTCCAAAATAACGTCTAACACTGAGAACAATCCCATAATAAACAGCTCATCCGTCTTCATTGCAAGGGCAAAATTCTTAGCCAGGTTCTCTGCAAACTTAGCACGAATAAGCGAAAGTCGCATAATCTCATTAGGCTTGTCCGCATATAATTCGTTAACAACTGCTGTTCTAATCCATCTTTTGAGCTCACGCTGTCCAAGCATTGCCGCTGCATGTCTGATGGATGTAATCTCTGAGTTTCTTGCAAATTTGTTAACAATCTTAAGAAGCGAAATTGTAAGAGCTGTATCTCTTCCGATGATATCAGCTGCCTTAGTCAAATCGTAATTGTCATCATTGACAATATTCAAAAGCTCTATGTAATTAGCCTTCAAAGGCGCAATATCTGTCTGCCCCTTGGTAACAGGCACAGTGAAAAACGAACCTTCAAAAAGCTGACACGCACCCAATGCCTTGATTTCGTCAAAAACCTCACCGGAATCAATATTACCTGCACACATAATTACATTAGGAAGCAATTTTTCAAAATACAACTTAATCTTCTCAACAGAAATCTTCTTAACATTAAGGAATACATAATCCATCATTTCAAGAATGCCTCTATACTCCTCAAACTCTGTCACATGAAGCTTTCTCATGGCAAGCTTAAAGCCCTTCTCCTTAAGCTCACGAATTCTGTTAAGATACATCTCCACTGGTGGAATGGTATTGTCCATAAGAAGAATCAGTCTATTCTTAGGCACCGTGGTAACGCTTTCAATATCAAGAAAAATTGATGTGTTAGTAACAGTCACAAAAAAATTCTTATCTGAAGAAATAGTCTCCACACCCATCATTTCCAAAAGCTCTAATCCGTCAATTCTTGGCGCACCGTCATTGCAGGCAGTTCCAAGCATTAATGGATTAAGTAAAAAATTATTCTTCTGAGTGAATATTGAATATGCCTTCACCGCCATATTCTCATCAAACAAAGGAACCAAAGAAACTAGCATACTATACCTCTTTCTGCCTTACGGCACATTTATTCACGAACCCATTCATACCAATATTTTAACATACTTTTGTATATGGCACAACAAAAAAAGTTGACATAAGAATTTTCTTTCCTGCCATTTTTTCAGAAATGCGGCGGAGGTCTCACAAGCTGTTTCTTCACTCTGAGACCTCCTTGACGACTTTGCCGGAGGTCTCACAAGCTACTTCTTTCCTCTGAGACCTCCTTGACGACTTTGCCGGAGGTCTCACAAGCCATTTCTTCACTCTGAGACCTCCTTGACGACTTTGCCGGAGGTCTCACAAGCTACTTC
>CAZNUK010000088.1:0-7447 GCA_964576255.1 uncultured Butyrivibrio sp. | reverse complement strand
ACTCCTCATTCTCGATACATTCACTCCCATATCTTCCTTGAAAAACATGACCATTTCTTCTTTTTTTATAATTGTAATATTGTGCATATTCTGCCAAGATCCTTGACATGAACATTGATAATTCTTGAATATTTTCTGATTTGATAATGAAATGTATGTGTGTGGGCATTATGCAATAAGCATAAATTTCTACTACATACATGTCTAAATGCTTTTTTACTATCTTTTTGAAATATTTCTTTTCGCGTATTTGCCCAAATATCACTTCATGATTAATACCACGTGCAAAGACGTGATAAAAACCTGTCGCGCTAACTGTTCGACCTCTTTTCATAATCATCACCCTTTCGGAACAACTAAATTCCAATTGGGGACACCACAAAATTGAATTTTGCGCGTAGCAAAATTCAATTTTACTACGCGTCAAAAATTCAAAAATTAAAATCTGAATTTTTCTTCAAAGTATGCCTTCAAATCTTCTATCTTCACACGCTCTTGTTCCATGGTATCACGGTCACGAACTGTTACTGCACCGTCTTCCTCAGAGTCAAAGTCGTATGTAATACAGAACGGTGTTCCGATTTCGTCCTGACGACGATAACGCTTACCGATGTTACCACGATCATCGAACTCACAGTTATAGTACTTAGAAAGCTCTGCAAATACTTTCTCTGCACCTTCATTTAACTTCTTAGAAAGTGGAAGCACACCAATCTTAACCGGTGCAAGTGCCGGATGGAAATGAAGAACTGTTCTCATATCTCCGCCTTCCAATTCCTCTTCATCATATGCAGAGCATAAGAATGCAAGAGTAACTCTGTCAGCACCAAGTGATGGCTCAACTACGTATGGAACGTATTTTGTACCCTCTTCATCATCAAAATATGACATATCCTCACCAGATACATTCTGATGCTGTGTAAGGTCGTAATCAGTTCTATCAGCAATACCCCAAAGTTCGCCCCATCCAAATGGGAATAAGAACTCAAGGTCAGTTGTTCCCTTAGAGTAGAAGCAAAGCTCCTCTGGTGAATGGTCTCTGGCTCTTAACTCTTCATCCTTCATTCCAAGTGCCTTTAACCAGTTAATGCAGAAAGCTCTCCAGTACTGGAACCACTCAAGGTCAGTTCCCGGCTTGCAGAAGAACTCTAATTCCATCTGCTCGAACTCTCTTGTTCTGAATGTAAAGTTACCAGGTGTAATCTCGTTACGGAAAGACTTTCCAATCTGAGCAATACCGAATGGAACCTTCTTTCTTGAAGTTCTCTGAACATTCTTAAAGTTAACGAAAATACCCTGAGCTGTCTCAGGTCTTAAATATACAGTGTTCTTAGCATCCTCTGTTACACCCTGGAAGGTCTTAAACATAAGGTTGAACTGTCTGATTTCTGTAAAATTATGCTTACCGCAGGTAGGACATGCAATGTTCTTCTCTGCAACAAACTTCTCCATATCTTCCTTAGACCAAGCATCTACAGATCCTTCGATTTCATAATTATTCTCTGCTGCCCAATCCTCGATTAATTTATCAGCACGGAAACGCTCCTTACATTCCTTACAATCCATTAATGGATCTGCAAATCCTCCCAAATGTCCTGAAGCAACCCATGTCTGTGGATTCATAAGAATCGCACAATCTACACCTACGTTATATGGGCTTTCCTGAACGAATTTCTGCCACCATGCCTTCTTAACGTTATTCTTAAGCTCTACACCAAGATTTCCGTAATCCCATGTATTGGCAAGTCCGCCATAAATCTCTGAACCAGGATATACAAATCCTCTTGATTTTGCCAAAGCAACGATTTTCTCCATTGTCTTTTCCATAAACATACCTCACTAAATATTCCAGATTTTATATATTTTATCTTCTTTGTAAGAATATTTCAAGAGCAATTAACTAAATGACTCAAGAATATCCAAGGAATTCATCTTTTTCTCTATGTACATGTGGGTGCAGCGTGCCATAACCATCTTAAGCTCACGAAGAACCTCCTCTGAAACTGTAAAAGAATACAGCTTGGCAATCGGTGTACACACAACGTACTGCAAAGTGTACAAAGTTGACTGATTAATGGAAATAACTTCCTTAACCCTGTCCATACAATCCTTACACACAACCCCGTCCATAAAAGCAGAAAAGCCTGCAAGCCCTTCCTTATGTCCACAGCCCCTGCAAGCAAAAAAATCCGGATACTCACCATTAAGCACCAGAGTTTTAAGTTCAAAAACATATCGCACCAAAGAATCGTCAATTTTATCATTCAAAAGTGCCTTAAATGCCGTGTAAATCAGATTCAGCATATCCTTGCCATCCTGATTTTCCACTGCATAATACTCCGCCAGTTCAATAAAATAATAGGCACTGTAAGTCTTAACCACATCAAGGGTCAGCTCCCTAAAATAATCCGTAATATCCGCATTAATTAAGGTGTACGCTTCCCTGCCCCGAATAAGGTAAAAGCTACCGAACACAAAGCTGTCACTTGCCGCCATGAGATGATTTCCCGGCCTTCTGGCACCTCTGACAAAGGCACTTATTTTGCCTTTTTCCTTGGTGAGAAGAACTATTCTTTTGTCATGTTCTCCAATAGGCGAGGAGGATATAACCATCCCCCTTACCTTAATTTGTTCTGCCATTTAGTCCTCTTTATATCCATAATTCTTCATTAAAAGTTCCGAATCACGCCACTCCTTGCGGACCTTAACCCAGATTTTAAGATTAACCTGACTTTCCATCATTCTCTCAATTTCAAATCTGGCAGCGGAACCAATTTTCTTTAACATGGCTCCACCTTTACCTATAACAATGCCCTTATGGCTGTCTCTCTCGCACACAATTGTTGCTTCAATATCCCACATAGAGCCGTCGGGCCTTTCCTTCATCTTCTCAATGGTCACGGCAATTCCGTGAGGAATCTCCTCCGAAAGACATCTAAGTGACTTCTCTCTTATAAGCTCTGCCACAATCTGACGCATCGGCTGGTCAGTAACAGTGTCCTCATCATAATAGAGAGGTCCATAGGTGAGATATTTAAAAATAGTATCTAATAAATCATCCGTATTGGTTCCCTTAAGAGCGGACACAGGAACGATTTCTGCAAAGTCCATTTCCTTCTGATAGGTGGCAATAAACTGAAGAATCTCTTCCTTCTTAACTGTGTCAACCTTATTGATTACAAGAATTACCGGCTTCTTGGAATTTTTAAGCTGGGACACGATGTGTTTTTCCCCAGCTCCAATGTAGTTGGTTGGCTCCACAAGCCACAATACCACATCCACATCATTAAGGGTTTTTTCTGCCACATTAACCATGTACTCACCAAGCTTGTTTTTCGCCTTATGAATACCCGGTGTGTCCAGAAAAATCACCTGTCCTCTCTCGTCGGTGTACACTGTCTGTATTCTGTTTCTGGTGGTCTGGGGCTTATTGGAAGTAATTGCGATTTTCTGACCAATAAGCTTATTCATCAATGTGGATTTTCCCACATTTGGGCGTCCCACTAACGCCACAAATCCTGATTTTGTATTCAAATTACTACCATCCTTTGTTACACTAAATTAACTACCTTATCAAAAATTTCCTGTTCAGAGGTTATTTTATCACTATTTCCGATTACGCACAAATACTCTTCTGAAAGTACAGCTTCAATAATCGGTGCCAATGCTCTGATATCCTTCTGATATGTGTTAAGCATCTTAATTCTGTTATCAATAAGTCTCTCCTCATCCACCCCTCTAAGGTAGCAGTCAAGGGAACGATTGCCTTTTGCCGCCGGATTCATCGGAGCATCAATATCACCGAAGGTTCCAAGAATATATCTGGTCATATCCTCGTCATCCCCGTCAAAATTTCTGACAAAGTCCACTGCATTCTCATACACCTTATTGGTGGCTGCCACATTAGGATCTCTGTAGGATACAAAATATCCAGTACCGTTAATGGTGTAGCCGTTAGAGCATCCATAGGCACCGCCCATAACTCTAACATTGTCCCAGAGATAATCGTAGGACATAATGGTGCTAAGAACCTTAAGTGCCGGCTCATATTCATAGCCTGCTTTGCTAAAGTTTCCGCAACGCGCCACATAGTTAACCATTGCGGCTGTTTTGTACCCGGTCTTGCATTTTTGAAGAACAAGGTCTCTTGGTGCCGCCTCATAACCTCCAACCGGCAGGCCTTCAAGAAATCTTGTAAGCTCCGGTTTAAAATTATTATAATCCTCTTTGGCTCCAATAAAGGATACAAAAAGTCTGTCTTTTACAAAAATCTTATTAGTAACTTCAATGAGCTTCTTAGTTATCTCTTCTTTTTTGGTCTCAAAATTCTCATACAAATCCACAATAAAATTGTAGTATGGAATTCCGTTGGTAAGAGAATTGTACTTGGACGCCATGGAAAACTGCGCCATACAATCCGTTCTTGCCACCACATGGCCTGAGGATACAAATCTGCTCTGAAGTCTTGACTTAATCTCCGCCAAAATTTCTTTTAATCTCTTATGGTCATTATAAGGTGATTCAAAAATCATCTCATTAATAAGTTCCATCGCCTTAGGCATTTCCCACAAAAATGCTTTGCACTTAATGCAGGATTTGGCGGACACTCCCGGCATATCAACTCTTTCATAGGTTGAAAACTCAGAATAAATTCCACCTGTATGAATGTCAATTTCATTGGAAATTTCTTCGTAGGTGTGTTTCTCGGTATCCATATAACCCATTACCACACCCAAAAGTCCAACATAAGGAATATCCTCATCCGCAATATTTTTTATATCAAACAAAAGATTCAGATATCCAATTCCATTCGTATATATGTCGTGGTTATCCACTTCTACACCATTAATTTCCTCGATGCTGTTAAAAATAGGCTGGATGTCCTTACTGATGTCTTCCCTGCCAAGCATTGGAATAGTTGCCAAATCCTCCGGAGTGGATTTGGTCTTCTGATACTCCTTAAGGGCTTTGGTCTTGTTAATGAGTTCATTAATCTCTTCCTCTGACAAGCTATCCTTATATGCCGCAAGCTTTCTTTTTACCTCATTCTCTCTGATAGATGTAAGGTTAACCACCGGATTAAGCACCACCACTGATGAGTGAGTATTATTAAGGAGGTATTTTTCAATTAACTCCTCATAATATCTGCTATCAAGCTTCTCCTTCAAAAAGGCAAACATCTCGTTCATCTCAAGATATATGAAAGGCTTTTCATCGTCATATAACCAGCTGTCAAGAAGATTAAGTCCATACATAAGCCCCTTTGGAAATCTGCCAAAATCAGCCTCTCTGTATGAAAATTCATTAGCGTTAATTCCTGCAGTTAATGTGGCTCTGTTAATGCCATTTTGGGCAATCTGGGTCAATGTATTTCTGACAATATCCACAAATTCCTGTTCTCTTTTGATGTCAGCATTTTTAGCCACAATAGAGAAAATCGGCTGCTTAATTCCCGCTTCCAAAACAGAATACACGTCATCACCCATGCCTGCATCAATAAGTGCCTGCTTAAGAGGCGCACCCGGTGCACTTATAAGGGCATAGTCAAGTATCTGAAAAGAAGTGCAAAGCTCTTTATCAAGAGCTGAACCCACGGATACATTATAAGCAAAATAAGCCTTTCCCTCCGGACTTTCTTCTTCCGAAATGGAATAATCCACCTGAACTCTTTTGGCAGCGTCAAAGGCTTCTTGAGTCTCTACCTCTGAATCCACCTGTAAATAGTCATAGTGTGATAAATATTCTTTATCCAAATACTCCAGACGCTCTTCCATATCGCAATTACCATAGAGGTAAATATAGCTGTTGGATGGGTGATACAGGCTCTTATGGAAGCCTTTGAAGGCTTCATAAGTAAGCGTCGGAATATAATCCGGGTCTCCACCTGACTCTGTTCCGTAAGAAGTATCAGGATAAAGGGAATTAAGGCAATATCTGGAAATTACATCATCAGGAGATGAAAAAGCGCCCTTCATCTCGTTATACACAACGCCATTGTAGGTAAGCTCTCCCTCTGGGGTATCCAGTTCATAATGCCAGCCCTCCTGAAGAAAAATTTCCTCTCTGTCATATATTTTTGGATTAAAAACCGCATCCAAATACACATCCATAATGTTTTTAAAATCCTTATCATTACAGCTGGCAACAGGATACACAGTCTTGTCCGGATAAGTCATAGCATTAAGAAATGTATTAAGGGAACCCTTTACAAGCTCCACAAAAGGCTCTTTAACAGGGTACTTCTTGGAACCGCACAACACAGAATGCTCCAAAATATGTGGCACTCCGGTGCTATCCTTAGGTGGTGTTCTAAAACCTACGTAAAACACCTTATTGTCGTCGTCATTTTCAAGTACAACTACACGAGCTCCTGTTTTGATATGTTTAAGCAAAAAACACTGTGACTTAATCTCGTCAATTCTCTGTTCCTGTAACAATTGGTATTTAGATGGGTCAAATTTCATTATAAAAAAATCCTTTCTATTCTATACTGTCTTCTTAAGTATAGGACGTAACGGATGATATAGCAATATGGTTATTACGGAAACTGCTACACCTTTTAAAATATTAATAGGCACAACGTTAAATAAAACAAACATCCATATACCATCAACATTTGGATTAATGGCAGTTCCTAATGCAATAATATCATCCAGTGGCCACCCATTTATTTCGGCAAGCTTAGGCACAAGATAAATTCCATTAAGTGGTGCTGCCACAGCTGTCATTGCGAGAGTTGCAATAATGCAGGAAATAATTGCCATAGTTTTATTTTTCTTAATATGATATATTCCGGAAGCCACAATTATAAACACACTTCCCACAATAAAGTTTGCTAACTCTCCTACGAAAACTGTAGTTGTTCCATCCATCAGAAGATTAAGTAAAATCTTAACTGCTTCTGCTATCACACCTGCCATTGGTCCATAAGCAAATGCACACAACAGTATTGGTAACTCTGAAAAATCCAGCTTATAGAAAAATACTATATTGGGTAGCTGAATTTCAAACAACATCAACACCGCTGCAATTGCAGACATAATACCGATTACCGCAATTTTTCTTGTTGTAATTACTTTTTCCTTCTTGCCATTCTTTTTCTGGATTAAAAGTTCAATGAGAAATGCCAGCAAAATCACTGCTGCTATTATGCCCACAAACTGCAGCATAAAAACAATATTCTCCTTAAGATTTTGTCCCAGGTCTACAAAATTAAATAATTTAAACATCTTTTTCTCCTCCTTAAATATTATTTCTGGGCAATGACTTAAGGCATCCTCCCACCTTCGGCGGGTCCCTCCTTAAGTCAATATTCGGGAGGACTCGCGCATTTTATGCGAACTTCGTTCGCTGGCGCGGTCCGTGGACTTAAGGCATCCTCCCACCTTCGGTGGGTCCCTCCTTAAGTCAATATTCGGGAGGACTCGCGCATTTTATGCGAACTTCG
>CAZNUK010000087.1:0-7755 GCA_964576255.1 uncultured Butyrivibrio sp. | reverse complement strand
ATTTTATCGTAGCATTCATCAAAAAAAGGCTGCCTGATGTATCGGCGTATAGAATTTTTACCATAGTGGATGGTGTAGTGGGAACTGGAATTCTCGTGTATGGAATATATGATATTTTGACTGACACCGAATGGTTTGCCGGACTATTGGGCATACTATTGCTGATATTTGTAGTGCCGGTAACGGTATTGATGCTGGTGGGCAATCTTATTATGTATATAATGAATAATTATTAATAGTTTAGGCTGCGACTTTATACAAGTTGCAGCTTTTTTCTGTTTAGATTTAGCGGTGTTACAAAAATGTAACAATAATATTGATTAATGTTATAAAAGGTGGTAAAATAAAAGTGTGATTAGGAGGTGCTGTGATGAATGGATTATTAGGAGCGCGTATTAAAATATTAAGAAATGCTGCAAATTATACACAAGAATATGTTGCGGATAGAATTGGCATTAGCAGACAGAAGTATGCTCGTATAGAAAATGGAACGAACAATATTACACTTGAGGTTTTGTCACGCATTGCGAAAGTCTTAGATGTTCAAGTAAATGATATTACAAGGGTATTAGATGATGTTCCGATAGTTGAATACAGAGTTGGAATTGAAAATGGTTCAGCTCAGACAATTTTTGATATGTTGGATTTGTTTTATGCTAACAAACATTTACAAGCTAATATTCATAATAACGATTAGATATAGGAGGTTGCGATGTTAGAGAATAGAAGACGAGAAATTCGCAAGCAGGCCTATAATTTTAGAGAAAAATGTAAAATTAGCGGATACGGTATTATAGATTTATTTAAAGATTGTGAGCGCCTAGGATATAAAGTGTTAAGATATCCTCTTGGAGAGGATGCAGAACTTGGTTTTGTTACAAAGAGAGATGATGATATTATTATTTTTACTAATACATGTAGTAGATTGGCTAGGGAGATATTTACCTTGGCGCATGAAATTGGTCATATAATAATGCATATGGGTAATGGGGTTTCATTTTTGGATGATGCAATTACAATTACCGGTCGGAGTTTGGATGTGAAGGAACAGGAAGCTAATTATTTTGCAGCATGTCTTCTGATGCCTGAAGATGAAGTGGACAAGTTTTTGGATTTGGAAATACCAGATTTTAAGAAAAATAGATTGACAGCCATGGACATTGCAAGAATAATGTCAGAGTTTAATGTTAGTTTTGAGATGGCATTAAATAGACTGGAAAACTTAGGCAAGATTGATTCGGCAGAGAGAGTGCAATTAGATAACGCACGTAATCAAAATCGTGTAGGGAATCTGTTACGAAGTGTTGGAGGTAATAGCCGTCTAAATCAATCTGGGCAGGAAACGGAGATTCCATATGAATATCTAGAAAGTGTGATTTTTAATTACAATCATAATGCTATTCCAAAGGAAACATTAGAAAAAGCATTAAGTTGTTATCATCTTACGATTGAAGATATCAGTGATAAGATTGAAGTTAAGGAAGAGTGTGAGGATGAAGACTTAGATGCTTTAATAGGAGGGGTGTAAGTTTGAGAGCTTCTTTAGATACAAATGTTATTATTCATTTTTATAAAGCAAATTTACAACAAATTTTGTTTGATTTTTTTGAGGACGGAGTTTTTGTTTATGAACAAATAAGAAATACAGAATTAGTAAATCATGGGCAAAATGTTCTTAAGTATGTTGATGAGGATATTGTAAAAGGGAAAATAGAATTATATACAGATGATAAACTTAAGGAGCTGGGAGTATACAAAATATTTGCATATAACGTAAAAGAAAATCGGAACCTTTATGGTACAGGTGATTTGGGAGAGGTTTATGCAATTTCATTAGCACAGACGATAGGTGCATATTCCTTGGTTACAGATGATATTAAACAAGGTGGGCCATATATGTCTTTATTACAACTAGAATATGATATTATGCCATTCAATTTTGCAGATGTTTTATTATTACGATATTTGATAGGAGTTGTGAATGAGCAGCAGACATTAGCAGATTTTAATGCTATTAACGAATCATCAAATTTGAAATGGTCGTTCAAAAGTCAAATTGTTAAATTTATTAAACGTTTTGTTAAAAGTCCTTACAAAGAAGAAGAGAGACAATGGCTTGCAGATTTGGAGGAAAAGAACAATATAAATGTTATATACAAGATTAAAGAGTTAAGTAAATTGTTATAATGAAGTCCCTGAGAACTCCATAAAGTCGCAGCTCTTTGTTATCATTCTCTGCTTTATAAATTTTTAAGAAAGTTTATAAAAACTTAATTTGCCTTTATCAATGTATTGGTAGTATGATAATTCTACAATCACTACATAGATTCTATCATCTTAATATCAATTGAGTTTTTTCAAGGTTATTCACCGGAATCTAGCAGTTATTGAGTAATAAACAGATAAAGTGCCTCCCTTTCTGGTGAGCCCAATATTGCAAAAGGACACTAAAAAGCATATAATACAATTGTAAAAGCGCTTTCTCTGTTTATTGATTAAAACAGAGAAAGGAGAATTTACAATGAAGGTTAAAACCAACCTTGGTCGGATTTTAGATGGAGTAGAAGCAGACAAATTAAAGTGTAATACGGCGATTATTAAGCTTTTAAGCGATAAGACCATACTTGCATGGATTATGAAGTACACCATTGATGTTTATAACGAATGCACCATTGAAGAAATCCGAGAGTGTATTGAAGGTGTTCCGGAAATACACAAGCAGAAAGTTAATCCGGGAAAGACACCGGAGGAAATTACCAAAATGTCTGAGAACGAGCTTGTTCTTGATGAAGGGGAGTCTTACTTTGATATTCGATTTTATGCATACACCCCTGATGGAGAACTGAACAAACTGATTATCAACGTTGAGGCTCAGAATGATTATTATGTTGAATACGATATTGTAACAAGGGCAATTTTTTACTGTGCGAGAATGCTTTCATCCCAGTATGGAAAGGAGTTCACCAACTCACAATATCAGAACATTCATAAAGTGTATTCTATATGGATTTGTACGGACGTTCCCAAAAAGGTGGAGTATACTATTGCCAGCTATAAAATGTCCAAGTCCGACATATATGGTAATGTTCCGGATGATGAGTATTATGACTTATTGGAGGCTGTAATCATCTGCCTTGGCAAAGAAAAGCATAAGTCCAAGGGAACCAAGCTACACCGCCTTATAAGTACCTTGTTATCCACTTCAATTAAAGTGAAAGACAAGAAGCAAGTTTTGAAGCAAGAGTATGATATAGATACTTCAGTGGAGTTAGAAGAAAGGATGAGAAATATGTGTAATTTAGCAGATGGAATTGAAGCCAGAGCCATGGAAAAAGGAATACAAAAAGGAATAGAAAAAGGAATAGAAAAAGGAATACAAAAAGGTCTTGCAGAGGGCAGGATGGAAACACTTGTAACTCTGGTTATTGATGGTTTGCTTGATAAAGAGGTGGCTGCAAACAGAGCTGGGATGAGCGTTGAAAGTTTTGATAAACTAGTAGCTTCAATGCAGGCATAATATTTTATCGTAGCATTCATCAAAAAAAGGCTGCCTGATGTATCGGCGTATAGAATGAATAATTATTAATAGTCTGGATTGCGACTTGTGTAAAGAATAAGCGCTTATGTAAAAATTTCCGGTCGATTATATGAATCAAAAGTTGTTATGAGATTGTAAAATAAAAAAAACTATGCTAACATTGTGTTAGCGTAGTTTTTGTCATATATGAATATAATAATATCTAATGAGGTGAATGGTATGCAGGTGGCATTAAGTTCAGGTAATTACAAAATAGTAGATAGTGGACAGGTTTTTCTGTATAAAGATGAAGACCTGAGAATGACAGTTAATACAGGATGCGATTATATTTTTACATTGGTTTTCAAATTCATACAGGTAGATTTGCTTGATAGCAGAATAGATAAAAAAGTTATTGGCAATGAGATGGAAATTCAGTGTATTAATTTTGACAGATTGGGAATGGGACTTATGGAACCTATGAATATAGCAAAAATAGGTGGAAAAGAGCTGCTGTTAATGTTTTGGTCGAATATTGAAGGAAGTAATGAAGACGCTCAAGTTCGAAGCTTGAAATATACAATATATATGGAAATGTAATAGTTAGGAGAAAATAATGTTGGAAAATTATCTGATATCAGATGGCGAGCCAAAGTTAAGTTCGAGCATTTCATCAAAAAATGTCATAGCCTATGAAATTATGCATATGGAGAAGATTGTGGCAACAATATCCACTACAGGTCGTTCCGTGGTTTGTGACGATAAGTTTATGCCTTATGACCTGTATCTGGGAAATGAAGACGATATAGATACATTGCTTAATAATTTAGATAATTTTTATCATTGGTGTGCCTCCAGAGTGTTGTCCCTTGATAGAAAATTTGCGAAAGAGATTTTAAACAGTATTGGTGTGGCACAGGCAGTAACGGATAAGCAACGTGCTAATATATCTTTATCATATCATTGCGTATCCCTTACAGATGTATATTGGGTAAGAAAAAAAGGTGAAGACATATCATTTGTCAATATTAATTTATATGATAATACGCTGAATGAGGCTGTTGTTGAATTATCGTTAAAGGGTCGTCAAATGACGGTTACCAATCAGGAATTGGCACCAGACTTATCAACGAAAGGCTGTTTTCCTAAGGCTTGGATAAGACAAGATGGTTGTTTTAGTCTCCTTAAAGATGGAGGAGAGGATGCAGTACGAAGAGAACTGTTGGCAAGCAAGATATGTCAGTGTTTTGATATACCACAGGTTAAGTATTCTGAAAGGTATTATGATAATCAGCTGGTATCAGAGAGTCGAATTGTTACCTCTAAGGAATGGTCCATGGTATCTAAGATGGCTTTTGAAGTATATGCATGTAATCATGATATGGATGTATTGGAAGAATGTAAGAGAATTGATCCAATTACATTTTATGGCATGAATATACTTGATTATCTTGTAGGCAATACGGACAGGCATCCTGAGAATTGGGGAGTTTTGGTGAATAATTTCACTAACGAGTATGTTTCATTGTATCCATTAATGGATTTTAATCAATGTTTTCTTGCATATGATGATATGGAAGGTGGAATATGCCAGACGCTCTATCCTAGAAGAGTATCACAGCGTGTGGCAGCAATAGAAGCTGTCAAAAATATAGGTCTTCGTATTATTAATGAAATAGATATGAGCATCTTTGGCGATATGAAGCAAGAAGCGGATATGTTCGAAAGAAGACTGTCAGAGCTTAAAAAATGTGAACAATGCAAAAATTAATTAATGCTGCGACTTGTGTAGAGTCGTAGCTTTTTGGTAAGCGCTTAATAAGTTAGTGCCTTTCACGCTTCCTATAATCCATGAGATAATCTCTAATAAAAACATATAGTTTCGCTAGATATAGTTTTTATAGTAAATTTAGAGGAGATTAGACATGGATAAAGTTTCTATTGCAAAGCGTCGGTTTCGTATGGAGGATTGGCGTAGACAAATTTCTGAATGTCAGGCAAATGGTATAGCCGTAACTCATTGGTGCAAGCAAAACGGTTACTGTGAACAGACGTATTATAAATACTGCGAGCGCTTATTTTATAAATTCTTAAGAAAGTTTATAAAAACTTAATTTTAAGGAACTGGAGCAGTGAACACATGAAATACAGACCTGAATACAATCTAAAAATTATTGGTGAAAATTTGAAACGTTTGCGTATAAGAAAGGGATTAACGGTAGAAGAGGTAAGAGAATATCTTAGACTTGGCTCAGTTCAAGCAGTTTATAAGTATGAACAGGGCAGGGGATATCCTCAAACGGATGCTATGTTTGCGTTGATGGAGCTGTATGACGCCTCATTAAGCGACATCATATATAAATATGAGCCGATACGTTGTGATTGCTATTGGATGGATATGGGAGTTATCATAGAAGTAGCAAATAATAACAGGACTGGACATTTTAAACGAATTAAGAGATATTATGAGATTATGAGAAAAGGCATTGCCGGGTAAAGTAAACCGGCAATGTCTTTTTCTTTTAAACTATGAGTTCAATGTAAAGAAATACGAATAATGGTAAAATGGATAAAGGAGTAGAAAGGGGTATATAATGAGTAAAATAGATGAACTGCATAGTATTGCTCAAATGTTAAAAGGAAAAAGAAGCGAGGAAATTTTAGATGCTTTATTTTTTTTGAATAGTCCAATTGAAGATTATGTTGATAAAGATCGCTTCAAGGTAGAAAATCTTAAAAAAAATCATATGAAGTTTGATGTATTCTTGGATACTTACAAAAGAAAGTCGTTGGTGGATTATGAAGAACAAAGAATAAGAGCATTAGCGAAGATTAATAATACAGAAAATATTGTTGACAGGTTTTTGATTGCAATAAACGAAGCGGCTGAAATACAAGAAGGTATTCATGGAATTAATTATAACAATATGTATAAGTCGTGTTGTCAAGTTATGTTTATGATAGAAGTATGTAACAATATGTTGGTTCAAGGTGCGACTCTTACTGAAATCTCCAAATATGTTCCAGGAAGTCAGTTAGGAGATATTTATCATTTAGCAACAGACCATCTTGGAATTGAGATAGAACCAACTGATGAAGAAAGAGAAGAAATAACACGTTATGACCAAACGTTGGAAAGTCAATCAGATGAAAAGGTAAGATTTTGTGACATTATGGGTTGGATATATCCGAAAGGAATTCCGCACAAAGTATCGGACGGAGTAAGCTGGAGTATTGACGGGAAAGATGTTTACGATGTATATACGATTGCTTGTGTTTTTTCAGAGTGCCGATTGATGTTTCCATATTATTATGATGACAAAACTAATCCCACATATGAGAAAACATTTGATAAACTTTTAGAAAAAGTTATGCTAACACCTGATAAAATTTCATTTGATGGGCTTAGGGAGTCATATAGTGCACAGGAATGGAATTTAATTAATCATTTACGAGAAAAAATGATAAATGCGAGGTAGACATATGGAACAGAAACAACGCAAAATCGGACAGCAGATTATGACTGTGAGAATGATACTGAGAGAGCAGGAAAAAGGTTTTTCTTTTTTGGGAATAGATACAATTGCCAATGCAATGAATGTTCCTGAGGATGAGATTAGAGAAATATTAGATTTTCTTAGAGCTTTGTATCATAGAAAAGTTGTTATTGATGTAGTCATAGAGCTTGAAAAAGAATTTACAGAACGTTTAATTATATATCGAACTTGTATTGGAAGCTATGTAGATTTATTTTATAAATGCAAATTATATAATGATGAAGAGTTTTTTTCTATTTACATAAAATCTTTAAAAGAATGTATTGTAAATTTCATTGGTGAAAACGGGCAGATTGATGATGTGATTAGAATAGTTGAGAAGGGCTATATTTTGTTTGGTAAAAAATATGTCCAAATAATTGAAGATATGCGTAGTAATGACTATGATTGGGCAGTAATTGCAGAAATGTTCGGTAAAAACATTGTGTGGCGAAGATTATTTGAAGAGAATGATGCGGAAGATAATTTTTTGTTATTAAAGAAAATTGTGGAACAGGAATCCTAGAATATGATATTATGTAATTCAATTTTGCAGATGTTTTATCATTACGATATTTTATGAGATTGGTCATATAATTAATGGAGATTACAGAATCTCTTTTTGGATAAAAAGTAGTTTGATATTCAGTGAAAGACAAGAAGCAAGTTTTGAAGCAAGAGTATGATATAGATACTTCAGTG
>CAZNUK010000086.1:0-7802 GCA_964576255.1 uncultured Butyrivibrio sp. | reverse complement strand
TTGTCTTCCGTATGGAATTTAAGTTTACAAGTGGAATTTAACTTTTCACTCAACCTAATTAAATAATTCTTGTCTTTTTGATTACCTGACATAATTCAGCATTAGTTCTTGTCTTAGAGAACATATCCAGAATTCTCTCAACCGCATCCTCTGAGCGAAGTCCGTTAAGCGCCTTACGCATTGTATCAACAGCCTCCTGTTCCTCAGCTGATAACAGTAAATCCTCTCTTCTGGTTCCTGACTTAACAATATCAATAGCAGGGAAAATTCTCTTCTCTGATAATTTACGATCAAGCACCAGTTCCATATTACCTGTACCCTTAAATTCCTCAAATACAACGTCGTCCATCTTACTTCCTGTATCCACAAGAGCTGTGGCAAGAATAGTAAGAGAACCGCCCTCTCTCATATTACGGGCTGCACCAAAGAATTTCTTAGGCATATGAAGAGCCGCAGGATCAAGACCGCCTGATAAAGTTCTACCACTTGGTGATACTACAATGTTATATGCTCTGGTAAGTCTTGTAATACTATCAAGAAGAATACACACATCATTCTTATGTTCAACAAGTCTTCTTGCACGCTCAACAACCATTTCTGAAACTCTCTTATGACGCTCAGGAAGCTCATCGAAGGTGGAGTAAATCACTTCAACATTATCGCCCTGAATAGATTCTTTAATGTCTGTTACTTCCTCAGGTCTTTCATCTATAAGAAGAATAATAAGATGCATATTAGGATTGCTTGTAAGTATTGATTTAGCAATCTGCTTAAGAAGGGTTGTCTTACCTGCCTTTGGCTGGGAAACAATCATTCCACGCTGTCCCTTACCGATAGGGGAAATCAAATCCATAATTCTCATGGCAACACTGCTGCCCGGCATCTCAAGATGAATTCTCTCATCTGGGAAAGTAGGTGTAAGCTTCTCAAAAGCCTTTCTCTTAGGAATATCCGCAGGATTATATCCATTAACAGATTTGATGTACAAAAGAGCACTAAACTTCTCGCCCTGATTCTTAATTCTCTTAAGTCCAATAAGAATATCACCGGTCTTAAGTCCAAATCTCTTAATCTGAACAGGCGATACGTATACGTCATTTTCTCCCGGAAGGAAATTTTCACAACGAATAAAACCATATCCTTCAGGCATTACCTCTAAAATACCATTGGCGTCTGGTCCCGGATCTACCATCTCAGGGTCAAAATCCTGTCTGTATGGGTCGTCATCTACAACATCTGTTGTTCTTGCACTATCCTTAGTATACAATTTCTGTGTCTGCTGTGGCTCTTTTTTATCTTCGTCAGCCACCTTTAAAAGCTCCTCAATAAGCTCTGACTTCTTAAGGGTATAAAATCCCTTAATTCCTTTGTCCCTGGCAAACTCCTTTAACGTTGCCAAAGGCAGTGATTCCAATTTCTCTCTCATATAAATAATCTCCTTTTACATGGGATGTTTCTGTGAATTAACACAAAGATTCAACTCAGATAATTTAATTATACATTAATAATTTCAACTGTCAATCTAAGTTTACCTTTTTCTTTACTAAAATTTTCTATCGTGATAAAATATTGGCAATGTACAATTATTAAAAGAGGTATACACTATGACAAATAATGAAAAGGCTTTAATGCTCCACGAGGAATGGAAGGGCAAGCTCGAAACCATTTCTAAATGCCCAATACGTTCCAGAGAGGATTTATCCCTTGCTTACACACCGGGGGTTGCTGCTCCATGTGTAGAGATTGCAGGGAACAAGGAGTTAGCCTACAAATATACAATTAAGTCCAATACCGTTTTGGTAGTATCCGACGGAAGTGCTGTTCTGGGACTTGGTAATATCGGTCCATACGCAGCCATGCCGGTAATGGAGGGCAAGGCTGTTTTATTTAAGGATTTCGGCGGAGTTAATGCTGTTCCTATCTGCCTTGACACTCAGGATACCCAGGAAATTATAGATACAGTAATAAGAATTGCTCCGGGCTATGGCGGAATTAATCTGGAGGACATTTCAGCTCCAAGATGCTTTGAAATTGAAGAAGCCCTTAAGAAAGCTCTAGACATTCCTGTTTTTCATGATGACCAGCACGGCACTGCCATTGTTGTTCTTGCAGGAATTATTAACGCCCTTAAAGTAACAGGTCGTGCCAAGGAAGCTTGTCGTGTAGTTGTTAATGGTGCAGGTTCTGCCGGAATTGCCATTACCAAGCTTTTATTAAACTACGGTTTCCCTTATATTATTATGTGTGACAAATCAGGAATTCTTTCTAAGGATACCGAGGGTCTTAACTGGGCTCAGCAGAAAATGACCGAGGTTACTAATCCGGATAATCTTACCGGCAGTCTTAGTGACGCTATGAAGAATGCAGATATTTTTGTAGGTGTTTCCGCACCGGGAATTGTAACTGCCGATATGGTAGCCTCCATGAATAAGGATGCCATTATTTTTGCCATGGCTAATCCTACTCCGGAAATTATGCCGGATGTGGCTAAGGCAGCAGGCGCCAGAATTGTGGGAACAGGTAGAAGCGACTTCCCTAATCAGGTTAACAACGTGGTGGCTTTCCCGGGAATTTTTAAGGGTGCCTTGGAGGGACGTGCAAGCCAGATTACTGAGCAGATGAAATTAGCCGCTGCTCTTGCTATTGCAGGACTTGTTGAGGAAAAAGACCTTAACGAAGACAACATCCTTCCACAAGCCTTTGACCCTAGAGTTGCAGACGCTGTAAGCAGTGCAATTAAAAATAATATCTAATAACTATGAGTAATGGATTTTTTTATTCTCTAAATGAATATTACAGGGAGATTTATGGCGAGAAGGCGTATAAGATTTCCCTTAATGGAGGAATGAGCTGTCCTAACAGAGACGGAACTTTAAGTAGTGGTGGTTGTGTTTTTTGTAGCCCTGAGGGCTCCGGTGATTTTGCCGGAAATTGCCATTTGCCAATAACCGAGCAGATTACCAAGGCGATTGAATTTATATCGAATAAATACACGGGTAATTGCTACATAGGATATTTTCAGGCATTTACCAACACGTATGCTCCGGTGGAATATCTTTCTAAGCTTTTTACAGAAGCGATTAATGACCCAAGACTTGTGGCACTTTCTATTGCCACCAGGCCTGACTGTTTGCCGGATGAGGTTATAGAGCTTTTAAAAAAGCTTAACCAAATCAAACCAATAACAATCGAGTTGGGACTTCAGACCACCAATGAAGCTACCGCAATATACATCAATCGTGGATATACACTTGATATATTTGATGATGCCTGCCACAGACTCACCAAAGCCGGCATCCCTTATGTGGTACATATGATTGTTGGACTTCCGGGAGAAAATACCGAGGATTATCTACAAACAGCTTCCCATATTGCCAAGATGGGAGCCTCGGGTATTAAAATCCAGCTTCTTCATGTACTACGAGGCACCAAGCTGTGTAAGGATTACGAGGCAGGGCTTTTTCACACCCTTACCCTCTCAGAATATGTTAAAGCAGTGGTGGATATTATAGAGATTTTACCCAAAGATATGGTAATTCACCGGATAACCGGAGACGGACCAAAGAATTTATTAATTGCCCCAATGTGGAGCACCAACAAAAAGAATGTACTGAACTCCATTACAAGAGAGTTTATTAATAGGAACACCTATCAAGGAAAGGAATATTATCATGGCGATTGAGTCAATTACCCTTTACAAATTATTAACTTTATATATGTTGGACAGAGTGGATTTTCCACTGTCCAATGCCACTATCACCGGTTTTGTATTAGAGACCGGCTATACTGATTTTGCCACCATTCAGCAGGTTCTTGGAATCATTCAGGATGATGGTTTAATTGATGTGGAAAGCAGCCGCAGCAATACCAGCTACACTCTTACCGAACAGGGAAGAGAGATGCTTTCTTATTTTGGAAATAAGATTTCCGATGAAATCAAAAAAGAAGTGAACGATTATCTTACTAAGAACAAATACGAATTAAAACAGGCTGCAAACATTATCTCTGAATACTACAAAACTACACAGGGCGATTATGCCGTGCATTGCTGTATCAAAGAAAATGGTTCCAGCCTTATTGATTTGACTGTATCCGTTCCTGATGAAACCACCGCTGACTTTATGTGCAGCAAATGGAAGGATTCCAGTCAGTCTATTTATGAGTATATTATCAAACAGCTTATGTAGTGGCTACAGCACAATGCCATCCACTATTTCCCATATCTGTTCTAACCCCTGCTTGGTTTGGGAGGAAAAAGGAATAATAATTCCATCCTTCGGAAGACCAAGCCCTTCTTTTACTATTTTAACCTGCTTCTGAATCTGGCTTCTGTTAATTTTATCCAGCTTGGTAGCAATAATTATTGGGGTGTAGCCCTGATAAACAATCCATTCGTACATCTGCTTATCATTGGCAGATGGAGCGTGACGAATGTCTATAAGCAAAAACACCTGCTTTAACTGTTTGGATTTGTTAAGGTATTTTTCAATCATTTTGCCCCATTTGGCTCTTATTGCTTCAGAGGTCTTGGCATAACCATATCCCGGCAAATCCACGCAGTAAAACACATCATTAATGTTATAAAAATTAATCGTCTGGGTCTTACCCGGCTGAGATGAGGTTTTGGCATAGGATTTACGATTCATCAATGCATTAATCATGGATGATTTACCCACGTTGGACTTACCGGCAAAAGCGATTTCCGGCAGTGTATTTTCAGGCAGCGTACTTGTAATTCCGCATACTGTTTCCAGATTAACTGTTTTAATAACCATGTTTTCTCCTACTTTCTAAGGGCAAGCTCTAAGACTTCATCCATATGAGATACCCCTGTTATGTCCATTCCGTCAAGAATCTCTTCTTCAATGTCTGCCAAATCCTTAAGGTTCTTACAAGGAATAATAACCTTACTGATTCCTGCAAGCTTGGCTGCAAGTATTTTTTCCTTAAGACCGCCGATTGGCAGAACCTTACCATGAAGAGTAATTTCTCCTGTCATAGCGATATCCTTGGCTACACATCTTCCTGTCAGGGCAGAAATCATTGCAAGTGTTATTGTAATTCCAGCTGAAGGTCCGTCCTTAGGCACTGCACCTTCCGGAACATGAAGCTGGATGTCTTTTTTCTCAAAATTCTCTGCATCAATGTTATACTCATCAGCTTTTGAGCGGATATATCCAAGCGCAACAGAAGCTGATTCCTTCATTACATCTCCAAGCTGTCCGGTGAGGATAAGAGTTCCCTTACCTGCCATAGTACAAGCTTCAATATCAAGAGTTGTTCCTCCAACACTGGTCCACGCAAGACCCTTTGCTTCACCTACTGCATCAGTTGTATCGGCATCCTCCAAATCGTATTTAGGCGTTCCCAGATATTCTGACAGATTCTTAACCGTAATCTTATGTAAAGTCTTTTCCTCTGACAAAATACCCACCGCCGCCTTACGACAGGCTGCTGCAATTTTACGCTCAAGATTTCTTACACCTGCTTCTTTGGTGTATTGCATAATAATATTCTTCAAAGCTTCGTCAGTGAAGCTTAACTGTTTTTTGGTAATTCCATTTTTGGCAAGCTGTTTTGGAACCAGATATTTTTTGGCGATATGGAACTTCTCAACTGTGGTATAGCTGTTGATTTCTATAATCTCCATTCTGTCCAAAAGAGGCTTTGGAATAGTTGAGATGTCATTGGCAGTTGCCACAAATAACACTCTGGATAAATCAAGCCCTACCTCTAAATAGTGGTCACGGAAAGCCACATTCTGAGCACCGTCAAGTATCTCCAAAAGTGCTGAGGCAGTATCTCCTCTATGGTCTTTTCCCACCTTATCTATCTCATCAAGAAGCATAAGTGGATTAGATGTTCCTGCACTTCTTATTCCTTCTGCAATTCTACCCGGCATTGCGCCTACATAGGTCTTTCTGTGTCCACGTATCTCTGCCTCATCTCTTACGCCACCAAGGCATACTCTCACATATTTACGATTGAGTGCTCTGGCAATAGATGCTGCGATAGATGTCTTACCCGTTCCCGGAGGGCCTACAAGACATATAACCGGACTATCACCTTTTTCATTCAGGGTATGTACAGCCATAAATTCTACAATACGTTCCTTAACCTTAGTAAGTCCGTAGTGGTCATCCTCTAATACCTTTTGAACTTTTTTGAGATTCATATTGTCCTCGGTAGTTTTGTTCCAAGGCATCTCAAGAAGGGTTTCTATATATGTTCTGATTACAGCAGATTCAGAGGAATGACTTGAAAGCCTTTCAAAATGCTTAATCTCTTTACTAAGTTTTTTGATAACCGCTTCCGGTGCATCCAGAGCCTCAACTGCCTTTCTGAATTCATCCGCTTCTGTCTCAATATCATCTTCGCCAAGCTCCTCACGAATTGCATGAAGCTGCTCCCTCATAACATATTCCCGCTGGTTTTGCTCAACTCGACTTTTTACACTGGTTGCCAAATCTCTTTTAATGTCTGCCACTTCAATTTCCTGGGTAATAATGTCACAGGCAAAATCACAGCGTTCAAACAAGTCCTCAATTTCAAGCGCCTCCTGACGTCTTTCATAATCAGTGGTACTGTCACTTAAGGCTTTGTAAATCATTTCATCAAGACTGGTGATTTTCTTAATTCTGGCAAAGCTTTCCTTGGTCTCTCTGTCATTGACATAGTAGAGCTGTTTTAAAAGCTCTTTAAGGAAATCCACCCTTGCCTGAAGCTCTTCTGTAGGATAAAGAACCTCTGTGGATTTTGCAACCTCCACATCACCCACAAGCATTTTTCCGGTATCTTCCATATTAACAAGTACAGCCTTATAAATTCCCTTAACTAGAACTCTCATAAGACCACCAGGCATTTTAACCACCTGCTTGATTTCACAGAGGGTTCCTACGTTATATATATCCTCTCTCTTAGGATTCATTACATCAGGATTATGCTGCGCAACCAAAAAAATCTTCTGTCCATTTTTGATGGCATAATCCACACTATTAATTGAATATTTTCTGCTTACGTCAAAATGAATGACCATATATGGTAGTATGGTCATTCCTCTTAGTGCAATTATCGGCAAGCCTTGCATTAATTCTATCATGCGCTTTCTCCGTTATTTTTTTCTATTTTATGGGTTACAGGTGCCGCAATTTTCTCTGTACGGTATTCCAAATCAGGAGAAGCGTTATCATTGATAACAGCCTCTGTAATGATACACTTAGAAATAGTATCATCCGATGGAATTCTATACATAACATCCATAAGGGCATTTTCCATAATGGAACGAAGTCCCCTGGCTCCTGTTTTCTGTTCTAAGCTCTTTTTGGCTACAGCTCTGGCCGCCTCGTCAGTTACTAAAAGGTCAACCTCATCATAAGCAAAAAGCTTACGATACTGCTTAACAAGGGCGTTTTTAGGCTTCATAAGAATATCTACAAGAGCATCCTCGTCAAGCAAATCAAGTGCAACTGTAACTGGCACACGTCCAATAAACTCTGGAATAAGTCCGAACTTAACCATATCCTGCGGAAGAACTTTATGGAATAATTCTCCAACATTCTCCTCGGTCTTATCTCCGATTATAGCATTAAAGCCCATGGATTTCTGGTCCATACGTTTCTCAATAATCTTCTCAAGTCCGTCAAAGGCTCCACCACAAATGAATAAAACATTAGTGGTGTTAATAGGAATAAGCTCCTGCTGTGGATGCTTTCTTCCTCCCTGTGGTGGAACAGATGCTTCTGTTCCTTCTAAGATTTTAAGAAGTGCCTGCTGTACACCTTCACCTGATACGTCTCTTGTAA
>CAZNUK010000085.1:0-7858 GCA_964576255.1 uncultured Butyrivibrio sp. | reverse complement strand
CAAAGGCTTGTGTACTAAGAGAATTAAATGAAGAACTAAACCTTTGTGAAAACGACATAGAAAATCTTACATTAAGATATATAGCATTGCGAAGAACAAAGGGAGAAATAAGACAAAACTATTATTTCTTTGCAAATCTTAAAGAGAATATAAGTGATAATTTACATTCAAATGAGGGAAAAGTGGAATGGTTTTCTATTAGGGATATTAGTGAATTAGAAATGCCTTATACTGCAAAGTATGTTATGCAACATTATTGTACAATTGGTCAATTCACAGATAAATTATATACGGGTGTAACGAATGAAACTGGAGTAGAATTTATTGAATTACAAGAAATTTAATTGTTTAATTAATTTGAAGTTGATGGAGGATTACCAATGGGGAAATTTGGAGATTATTGGGCTTCTCAATGCGGAAACCCAAGAGGTTTTATTGGAAAAATAGTAACTTGGGCTATGAATAGAGCAAACAGTGTGATGTATAGAGGTATCATAACAAAAATGAAGCCACATGATTCCATGAGGATACTTGATATTGGCTTTGGAAATGGTTATCTTGAGAAGCTAATTTATAAGCAGGTAAAGTGTCAAATAGAGGGTGTTGATATTTCTGAAGATATGGTTAATGTGGCTACTAAGAATAATAAAGAAGCTGTAAGCAAAGGGATGGCTCATTTTGCCATTGGAGATTGTTGTGATTTGGCTTTTGATGATTTATCGTTCGATGTTGTGACTACTATGAATACCATATATTTTTGGGATGATACAATAAAGGGATTAAAAGAAATTCATAGAGTGTTAAAGTATGTTTCCTGATGGATTTAAAGAAGAAATAACTGAATTGTTTCAGAAGAAAATATCGAAAAGAAATAAGTTTGCTTTTGTTGTATCCGAGTTTAAAGGAATGGTGAGGAAAATGATAATTATTTTGAGTTTTTCTTGAATATGTTTGAGAAAAAGGGTATTCATTTTGAAAAAGCATATGTTGTTGATGGTAGAATGACAGCTGAAGAAACACAAAATGCAGTTGCTGAGGCGGATGTTGTTTGGTTGTCTGGAGGTGATACGCCTACACAGTTTAGATACTTTGAAGAGTATGGATTAGAAAAGTTTTAACTTTTGAAAAGAGAGATAACCAGTGGGTAGAAATAAGTTGGAATACAATTTGGTCATCCACAGGGTGAGCTTCTGAAGTAATTCTTCCATATTGGTGGCATTATATTTATGGCGGATTATAAAAATTCGTCATTTTCTTTTTTTATGGTTATATTTGTAGAGCTTTATGCCGATATATTAGTATAAGATTTTGAGACGAATGGAGTTGTCTCGCACATATTTAGGAAAGGAGTCCTGCATATGAAGATTCAAAGCAGTAATATCATTATGTCATCAAGCCATAGCTATAGTTCTTTTAGCTATGCAGAATCCACCACAATTGAAGGGCGAGCCTCGGAAGAGTTAGAGGGAGTTATTCTTTCTTTGTCGGAGCAGACTGAGGGGAATTATAGGGAAGCAATGGAAATCTTTGAAAAACAGAAGGAAGAAGTTGCCAGACAAAATCAGGAACAGCTTAGAAAATCCTTATCGGAGCAGTTAAAAACAAATAATAGCAAGCAATGTGCTAAAATTGAGATGACCGATGAGTACAAGATGAAGCTGGAGATGATTAAACGTCTTTTAAATCTTTTGAAGGATGGGGAACAGTACGAAAAGCTTCCAATGAAGTCTATTAATGAGGGTAGAAAAATCTCCCTAAGTCATCAAGCAGAAAGTTCATTTAGCAGTGTAAGCGTAGGAACGGTGTCAACGAATAACGGCGGTGGAGCCGGTACTTTATGGACCAAAGTAACAGCAACATCGGGATTTTATAGCGAGCAGGAAAGTACAACCTTTGACTCAACAGGAGTGGTTAAGACGGCGGATGGGAGAAGTATAGATTTTTCTGTTAGTGTATCTATGTCAAGAGCCTGCATGGAAGAGATTAATATACTTGAAAGCACAAATTACATTCTGACAGATCCTCTGGTAATTAATCTGGATACTAATATTACAACATTATCTGATCAGAAATTTATGTTCGACTTAAATTCGGATGGTAAAGAAGAGGAGGTTTCTTTTGTAGGAAATGGAAGTGGATTTCTTGCACTGGATAAAAATAATGACGGTGTAATTAATGATGGCTCTGAGCTTTTTGGAACAGCAAGCGGGGATGGTTTTAAGGATTTGGCAGTCTATGACGAAGATGGCAACAATTGGATTGATGAAAATGACAGTGTTTATAACCAATTAAAGGTGTGGACTAAGGATGAAGAGGGAAACGACATCCTGCTTAACTTAAAAGAAGCGGATGTTGGTGCAATTTATCTGTCTAATGCCGATACAGAATTTTCATTTAAAGATGAAACGAACGGGTTAAATGGAGTTCTTCGTAATACCGGTATTTACTTAAAAGAAAGCACAGGTGCGGCAAATACAATAAGTCATGTAGATTTGGCAATATAATTTTTGAATCTTAAGCGGCAGAATTAAGTTTCTGTCGCTTTTTTTGTCCAAATGTGGTAAAATTTTTGTTGGAAATTATAATAAAATCTCAAAAAGGACTTAAAATAAAATGAAGTGCAGAGAGTTTCAGAAAAAAATTCCAAGTTTAATCAATAAAACAGTTCCTGTAGAAGAATTGCAGGAGCTTATAGAGCATGTTGAAAGCTGCAAAGATTGTTATGATGAATTAGAGATATACTATATCATACAGAATGGCCTTGATGAGGATGATAATTCTACAATGAATTTTGTAGGACAGCTTGAAGATAATATTTCGCACTTTAAAAAGAGAATTAATAATTTTGAAATTACAAGAGCTTTGTATGCTTTTGTTAATATTGCGTCCTTTGTTGCAGTAGGCGGAACGCTTATATATGTGTTTTTTAAGTATTTTATAAATTAAGAGGTTGTTATGGAGAAGTTATTATTAATTGATGGGCATAGTATTTTAAACAGAGCTTTTTACGGAGTGCCGTTACTGACCAATTATGAGGGTGTTCATACCAATGCAGTATACGGCTTTATTAATATTATGCTTAAAGCATTAGAGGATGAACAGGCGGGATATATTGCGGTTGCCTTTGATTTGAAGACTCCAACTTTTAGACACAAAATGTTCAGTGAATATAAGGGTACCAGAAAACCAATGCCGGAGGAGTTAAGAGAACAGGTTCCTATCATTAAGGATGTTCTTGCGGCTATGGATATCCCGGTGATTACTATGGAAGGCTATGAAGCGGATGATATTCTTGGAACCCTTGCTAAAAGAAGTCAGAAGGATGGATATGAAGTTTCTGTGCTTTCTGGTGACAGGGATTTATTACAGTTAGCTGATGAACACATCAAAATCAGACTTCCTAAGACTATTAAGGGCAAAACTGAAATCGAAAACTATTATCCTCAGGATGTGGTGGATAAATATCAGGTTACACCGCAGGAATTCATTGATTTGAAGGCGCTTATGGGAGATACCTCCGATAATATTCCTGGAGTGCCGGGAATTGGCGAGAAGACAGCAACAGCTATTATTACCAAATATCATTCCATAGAGAATGCGTATGCCAATGTTGAAGAGTTGACACCAACCAAGGCTAAGAATAATTTGTCAGAACATTACGATATGGCTGTTATGAGTAAACAGCTTGCAACAATAGAAATTAATGCTCCTGTGGATTTTGATGTTAAAAGGGCGGCTATTGGAGAACTTTTTACACCAAAGGCATATGAGATTTTTAAGAAATTAGAGTTAAAATCTCTACTTAAGAAATTTGACTCCAAAAACATCAGTGAGAACAATGCTTTTTCACCTGTGATTATTAATATATCAGATTTTGCCGCACTGGAAGAATTAGCTTCTGACATTAAGGAATGTGGTTATGCAGGAGTAGCGTTAAAGTTTGATAACAAGGAGCTTATGGCAACCGCTGTGTGTATTCCTAAGGGGATATACTATATTCCGTGTGAAGGTTTTATTACAGAAGGTTATGTTTTAGAGACTCTTAAGGATATTAGTAAGAGCGCTGAATTGAATCTTTTTAATCTTAAGGATAATTTGGATTATATCAATCCTGAGATTAATGACCATTTACAGGATATCTCTTTGATGGCATACCTTGTTAATCCTCTTGTGTCGGAATATTCCTATGAACAACTTGGTAAGGAATATCTTTCGCTTGAATTCAAAAGAGATGCATCAGATGTGGAGAAAATGGCATATGAAGCCCATGTTGCCTGTTATGCATATGATAAGCTGTATGAAATACTTGAAAATAGCGGAATGCTTAAGGTATATACAGAAATTGAACTCCCGTTGGTATATGTTTTAAGAAGTATGGAACGTGAGGGCATTAAGGTTAATAGAGAAGCCCTTAAGGAATATGGAGAGCGTTTAGGAGATAAAATAGCTGCTCTTGAAGAGGAAATTTATAATCAGGCAGGCGAAAAATTTAATATAAATTCGCCTAAACAGCTTGGCGAAATTCTTTTTGACAAAATGGGACTTCCATCCGGCAAAAAGACCAAAACTGGATATTCAACATCAGCAGAGGTTTTGGAAAAACTTAGCGAGGATTATCCAATTGTTAAAAATATTCTGGAGTACAGAACTCTGGCTAAGCTAAAATCTACCTATGCTGATGGACTTTATGAATATATAGATGAAGACGGCAGAATCAGAAGTACTTTTAATCAGACCATAACTGCTACAGGCAGAATCAGTAGTACTGAGCCAAATCTTCAGAATATTCCAATAAGAATGGAACTTGGAAGACAGATTCGTAAGGTTTTTATCCCTAAGGACGGATATTCCTTTGTGGATGCGGATTATTCCCAGATTGAATTAAGACTTCTTGCACATATGTCGGGAGATGAAAATCTTATTACCGCATATAATGAAGACAGTGATATACACAGAATAACCGCCTCAAAGGTGTTTAATGTGCCACTTTCAGAGGTTACATCCACTCAGCGAAGCAATGCTAAGGCAGTTAATTTCGGAATCGTGTACGGTATTAGTTCATATGGACTAAGTCAGGATTTGAGTATCAGCAAATCCAAAGCAAAGGAATATATTGAAGGTTATTTTAAGACATATCCGGGAATTAAAAAATATCTTGATGAAATAGTAAGCTCTGCCAAAGAAAACGGTTATGCTGAAACATTATATGGCAGAAGAAGACCGGTGCCGGAGCTTAGCTCGTCTAATTTTATGCAACGCCAGTTTGGAGAACGAATTGCAATGAATTCCCCATTACAGGGAACAGCAGCAGATATTATTAAAATTGCCATGATTAATGTATACAAAAGACTTGCAAAAGAAGGGCTTTGGTCAAAGCTCATTCTTCAGGTACATGATGAGCTTCTTATAGAAACCTGTGATGGAGAAGAGGCAATTGTAAGACAAATTCTTGAGGAAGAAATGTGTAATGCGGCTACACTTAAGGTGAAACTTGAGGTTGATATACATTCCGGCAAAGATTGGTTCGAGGCAAAATAGATGAAAATAATTGGTATAACCGGTGGTGTTGGTGCCGGTAAAACAACGGTGCTAAATATTTTAAGAGAAATATGCAATTGCCAAATTGTAATGGCTGATGATGTTGCTAAAGAATTAATGCAGCATGGAAAAGTGCTTTCAAAGCATGCAATAAGAATATTTGGAGTTAATAGCTATAATGATGACTTAACTCTTAACACCAATCATATTGCATGCCTTATGTATGAGAACGATGCTCTGAAAACTGAATGGACAGGACTTGTTCATCCTGCTGTAAAAAAGGAGATAATATCTCGTATAAGCATTGCACAGAATGAAGGTGTTACGGATTATTTTTTCATTGAAGCGGCTCTTTTATTGGAAGAACATTATGACGAGATTTGTGATGAAATCTGGTATATATATGCCAGTGAAGAAGAACGTATCAAAAGAGTTATGGATAATAGAGGATATTCCAGCGAAAAGGCTCTTGCCATAATATCCAATCAGATGAAACATGATGAATTTGTGGGGCGTTGCAATTTTGTTATTGATAATGGAATTAATATTCGCCACACCAGAATGCAACTGGAAAATAGACTGGAAGAAATGGGATAGTTGTGGTATAATAGTTAATCAGAAGATTTTTACTTATAAGCATTACGGAGGAGAATGTATGTCGGATATTATATCTGAGATTGCTCTTGGACCTGAGAATCTGGTTTTTGGACTTGATATTGGAACCAGAAGTATCGTTGGTACTGTTGGATACATGGACAAAGAAGGTTTTCATGTAACTGCCATGGAAGTCAAAGAGCATGATACCAGAGCAATGATTGATGGACAAGTACATGACATTGTTACTGTTGGGGAAGAGATAAAGGCAGTTAAGGAATGTCTGGAGGAGAGAGTTAATAAGCCTCTTACCAGAGTATGTATTGCTGCCGCAGGACGTGTTTTAAGAACTGTTAGCATTCAGGAGTTTTTGGATGTTGATGAAGAAGTTCCTGTAACAGAAGAGGATGTGTATAATCTTGAGCTTAGAGCGGTTGATCATGCTCATCGCAATGTTAATGCCGAGGAAAAACACGTCAGATTCTATTGTGTTGGATATACAACAGTTAAATATTTAATGAATGGCTATGAGATTAAGAGCCTTCCTGGTCATAAGACCAGCAAAATAGGAGTAGACCTTCTTGCAACATTTCTTCCGGGAGATGTGGTTGATGGTCTTTATTCTGCTGTAGAAATGGCAGGACTTGAAGTGGCTAATCTTACTCTTGAGCCAATTGCAGCTATGAATGTGGCTATACCGGAGCAGTATAGATTATTAAATATTGCATTGGTGGATGTTGGTGCAGGAACTTCAGATATATGTATTACCAAAGATGGAAGCATAACAGGCTATGGTATGATTCCTTCAGCAGGTGATGAGATTTCAGAGATGATTGCCAAGCATTATCTGGTGGATTTTAATCAGGCTGAGAAGATTAAGATTGCAGCCTGTGGTAAGAGAAAAGTTAATTTTAAAGATGTAATGGGAACCAAGATTTCTGTTACACCTGAGGAGATTATAGAGTTAACAGCTCCTATTACAAGAGCAATCACCAAGGATGTTGCAGATAAGATTAAGGAGCTTAACGGAGATAAGAATGTTAAGGCTGTATTTGTAGTTGGCGGTGGTGGTAAATTTCCGGGATT
Organism: uncultured Butyrivibrio sp.; assembly: GCA_964576255.1. Classification (GTDB taxonomy): domain Bacteria; phylum Bacillota; class Clostridia; order Lachnospirales; family Lachnospiraceae; genus Eshraghiella. Next base: position 640 of record CAZNUK010000085.1, on the reverse strand, counting down.
TACCAAGTTTTTGGCAGAACATCTTGAAATTCCGGAGGCAAGAGTTGCTTTGCGAGGCAAAGAAGTACTGGAAGATGTGGAGTTTGCCATTACCAATTATAAGAAGGACCCGCTTTTTGTAACCCCTGTAGGTATATGCATTAACTATTATTCTCAGAAAAACAGATTTATCTATGTAACTGTTAATGGTGAATATGTTAAGTTATATGATAATAATGATTTAACAATTATTGATGCACTGACACTTATGGGATATCCTGAGGAAAAGTTATTCCCTAGAAGAGGTAAGTCAATTAATTATACATTTAATGGAACTGAAAGAGTTATCCGGGGCATTATAGGAGAACCTGCGGTTATTCTCAGGAATAAAAAGGAATGTAATGTTAACAGTAAAATAGAGAAGAATGACGAAATTGAGATTAAAGAGTCTACAATTGGAATTACACCTAGAGTTAAGCTTAAGAATCTCAATGAGTTTAAGGGCGATTTTAATGTAGAGATTAATGGAGCTATGTTCACCTGTCCGAGATTTGCATATGTTAATGGTAATATGGAGACAGTGGAATATCTTATTAAAGAGGGCGACTCCATTGAGATGAATAACTACTACACAGTTAAACAGCTCTTTCAATTATTTGAT
>CAZNUK010000084.1:0-8035 GCA_964576255.1 uncultured Butyrivibrio sp. | reverse complement strand
CTGTCAGATAGTAGCGGTTATCCAGAATCAACCCCATTTCTTCGTCGGGAAGGGGGTAATGTCAAGCCCTTTTATCCAAATCCATCTGTAGTTGCACAAGATAATGTACAAGCACATTTCCCTTGCTTCCAATAAGGTATGATTTATCTATCTCACCATACTTAAAATGCTTAAGCCCACCCTCTTTGGCTCTTTCCACGAATCTTTGAATATCTGCAAATTGGATGTAGTATTTCTCTTCTCTATGAGTAAAATATATTATGATAAAAGCAATTCCACCCTGCTTTTCAAAGTCTTTCATAAATTCATACTGATGGTCATGAATATTTTGTAATGAAAAATTATCCGTTTTACATTCCTTAGCATCAAAACACACCGGAATACCCTGAACTGCTCCAATATAGTCCACCGTACTTTTTTGCTCAAAATATGCCAGAGTAATCTGTCTTGTTTCCTGATCTATATTAATAGGAGTAATGGGCGTAGGCACCTTCTGAATTAAAGCAAGCCCCTTTTCTCTATATACTCCATTGGTTCTATTAATCATTTCCTCCAAAACAGATCCTCGAAGCCCTCTTGAAACTGCCATTTTGCTTCCTCCTATAGCTTTCCAGCTACTTCCTCATACACAAAAAATTTCTGAAAATCCTTAGGATATTCAGTACAAAAGCTTTTACCGGAAATATTTCTAAAATCCCCTTCCATCTTAGGAAAAACAACCATATAAGAATGTAAAAACTGCATTCTTACCTTATACTTTTTGTTAAGTTCCATATCTCCGTATTTGTTATCCCCAAGAATCGGATGTCCCATATGGGACAGATGAGCTCTTATCTGATGGGTTTTGCCGGTGATAAGGCGAACCTTAATAAGGCTTATATCATCTTTAACCAGAACAGGCTCATATTCTGTATGAATCGCCGATGCCCCTTCAAACTCTCTATCAGAAACCTTAACCTGGTTGGTGGCTTCATCCTTATATAAATATCCATTAAGAAGCTCTTTTTGTGTTACCCTGCCCTTAACAATTGCAAGGTAATATTTGTCCACAGTTCTATCCTTAATTATCTCAGACATTTTCTGAAGACCTTTTAAAGACAGACCTCCAATCATCAGTCCTGAGGTATTTCTGTCCAGTCTGTTACAAAACGCCGGCTTAAAAGTAGCCTCTTTGTGATTAAAACGCCTATTCCAATGAGCTATAATATACTCGTTCATAGACTCATCATCCGCTTTTGCTTTCTGAGAAAGCACCCCCTGGGGCTTGTCCGCCAGGATAATATTATCATCCTCATACACCACAACAAGCTTATCCGCAACCTTGCTGGCAAAGCCAGAAATATCACTACCTATAAATTTATCTATGGTTTCATCCGCCATAAACACCTTAATAATATCATTTTCATTAAGAAGTTCATTTCCCTTGGACTTTTTATTATTAAGAACTATGTTTTTATTACGAAGCTGTTTAAAAATCAATCCGCTTCCTGCATTTTTAAGAAGTTTAAACAAATATTTATCCAACCTCTGACCTGCATCGTTAGGTCCTATAATAAACTCTCTCATTAGATTGTCCTTTAAATACTCATAATTGAAATTTTGGAAAGAACCAATGCAATATGCTCATCATCCTTGTCCGTAATTTCTCTGTTAGCCTCTGAAAGTTCCTTACATCTGGCTATAAATCCATCATAATCATTAAAAAGCTGTACCTTGCTGTCAAAATTATAGTAATTCAAAAAATTAGTTACACCTTTTTTAAACGCATCTTTATCAGCTTTTTCATCTTTGGTGTAAGCAATAATATTCTCATCCTTATCCACCAGCAGATATGCAATATTATAACGCTTTTCGCTGGCCGTTATGACAAGCTCAGCATATATAGGAAGTGGCTCACATGCCTTCTCAACCTCTATATAATCCTCGTTGGTTACGAATCCCTTCCACGGAATCATAAAATAGTCAATAAGAAATTTAGCAGTTGGAATGAATATAATCATAGCCAGTACTGTTAAAAGATTCTTATTAGTTCCTGTTATCCAATAACCGGCAAAATAAGTAGAAAACACAAGAAGAAATCCAATGAGACATATCAATCCAAATTTTTTCTTTCTGTTTCTGTAATATCCCGGCTGTCCTTTGTTTATCTTAGTCATAATACTCTCCTGTTATTTAAACACACTCATTATTGCTTTATGTGGAAGCACCTTAGTGGCTCCCTTTGCCATCTTCATGGCAACTCCATATATACTTAATTCATTACCAAGTGCTGCATCTTTAATTGCCTGTGTTACAACCTTATCTGCCGGCACTCTGAAATTCTTTTTGAAGGATTTACCCTCAGAATCCCCTGCAATATTGAAAAATTCTGTATCAACAGGTCCCGGACACACGCAGGTAACGGTTATCTGTCTGTCCTTAAGCTCCACATTAAGTGCTCTTGAGTAGCTAAGCACATATGCCTTGGTTGCTGCATACACTGCAAAATTAGGCTGTGGCGAAAAAGCTGCCGCTGATGCAATATTAATAATTCTACTGTGGGTTGAAATATAAGGCAGACATAACCCTGTAATAATTGTAAGAGCTCTACAGTTAACATCAATCATATTTGCCTGCTCTATTACATCCTGACTGTCAATTCTTCCTATTTTACCAAATCCGGCGCAATTAACCAGAATTTTAATATCCGGCTTACGGTCTTCAAGATATTCCTGAAACTGATGCATATCAGAATCATCTGCTAAATCCATGGCAAAAATTCTAACAGGCACTCTAAGATAAGTCTCTAATTCCTCCATTAACTCCTTACGTCTCGCAATAAGCCAGATTTCATCCAGTTTACCATATTTCTTTGCTATTTGTACCGCAAATTCTCTTCCTATTCCCGATGATGCTCCTGTAATTACTGCAATTTTCATTTAATTACCTCCCTGTAATCCTTAATATAATACTCTGATTGTTGTCTTTTTTCATCATCAGTGTTCTTTGAATATTCATCATATACCGCACAAACCTTCATTCCTGCTCTATGTCCTGCCTCAATCCCCACTAGAATATCCTCAAAAACGAGGCATCTTGCCGGTTCAACATTACAGTCTCCGGCACATTTTAAATACACATCCGGCGCCGGCTTTCCCAATCCCACATGGCAAGAAGTTACAATTGTGTCAAACTCATCAAATATATTAAGAGCTTTAAGACAACTGCTTGCCAGCTCATAGGAATTACTGGTAGCAATTCCTGTCTTGATACCTCTGGCTTTAAGCTCCATAAGGAACTCTCTAAATCCTTCCTTTAATGGCACCTCGTTGCAATACTTGTACATTGCCATATCGTTCCATATTGTTTTTATTTCATCAAGGGGCTCTTTTAATTTAAATTCCTCCTTGAAAAATACCGCTGTCTCTGAAAAGCTTTTTCCTTCTATTCTCTTTTGTAAATCCGGTGGCATAGGTATTCCTCTTTCTCCCAAAAAAGCAATATCTATATCATGCCACATCCACATAGAATCAATAATTGTTCCATCCATATCAAAAAAGCATGCATCTATTCCATTTAACATTTTAATCTTCCTTCAGACTATTAATCTCGCTATCGGTTAAAGCTCTGTATTCCCCTGCTTTCATATTCTCCGGCAGTACAAGACTCCCCATACTAAGTCTTTTAAGATAGGTTACTGTATTATTAACTGCTTCCATCATTCTCTTAACCTGATGAAATTTCCCCTCTCTTATAGTAAGGTAAGCCTTTGAGCCCTCCTTACTACTATGAAGAATCTCTAACCTTGCCGGAAGGGTGACAAAATCCTCCTCCAATATGACACCTTGCTTAAACACCTCAATATGTTCATCCATAAGAAGCCCGTCTGTCTCTACGTAGTATTTTTTGTCCACGTGCTTTTTGGGGGACAAAAGATTATGCGCCAGAGCACCATCATTGGTAATAAGCAAAAGTCCTTCCGTATCCTTATCAAGTCTTCCCACTGGAAACAAATCGTCCCTTTTCTTATCCTTAATAAGGTCAAGAACTGTGGCTGTATGCTTATCTTCAGTGGCAGAAATCACTCCGGCCGGCTTATTGAGAAGATAATATTCATAGGATATATATGGTATTTGGACGGAATTCAAACACACCACATCAGTATCAGTATCTGCTTTATCAGAGGGCGACTTAACTACAACACCATTAATAGTCACTAATTTTTTCTTAATATATGCTTTAATCTCAGTGCGGGTGCCTTCCCCCATATCACTAAGATATTTATCAATTCTTAATTTCATTACATCCATCTCCAGCCCGGAAGATATTTATTCTTAATAGTGGTGCCATTAAGTCTTCCCCAGCCAAGAGCGTAACCATCCACTGTTATGAGAACATTTTTGGCGTTGCCTCTTAATACACCTGTATCACATTCAATGGTTTCACCCTTAAGGTATTTAATTACCATAGGGTCGTCCGCCTTAAAATCCACCACCGTTGAATAATTATCAGGGTTAATTACCATAGAAAGCGCCTGACTTGGTTCAAAACGATTTTTCTTAAGCTCTCCAAGTAGCAGTCCGGACCTTAAAATTCTAAGACCTTTTAGCTTATCAAGAATATCCGGAACCAAATAAACCTTCTCTCCCTGAATTAACAAATCCCCCGCCATATCAAATTCTGTAAACTCCTTAAGAAATTCTTTGATTTCTTCCGGATATTTATTGTTTTTATTCTTAGACTTCAAGCTCTTGCCTGCTACACCATTTTTATGTAAAAGCGCAACAAAATGCCCCTCTCCCTGCATTTTGTGAGGAAAAATTCTTATTGCCTCTTCCATTCCATAAGCTCTTGTAAAGCCCTCGTAATCATATATGCGTTCCAAAGTAAAATCCTTATGTTTATCAAGGAATTCTGCTATATTATCCTCATCCTCCATTTTGGAAAATGTGCAGGTAGAATATAGTAAATATCCACCCTCTTTAAGCATAAGAGCTGCGGCATTAAGAATGTTTTTCTGTAATGGTGCAAAAAAATCCGGTCCCTGACTAACCCAGCTTTTTATGAGCTTATTGTCTTTCCGGAACATTCCCTCTCCGGAACATGGAGCATCCACAAGGATTTTATCAAAAAATCCGGCGAATTTCTCTGCAAGTTTTTCCGGATATTCGCAGGTCACAAGAACATTACCAATTCCAAAAACCTCCACATTCTTAAGAAGCGCCTTGGCTCTTGAAGCACTGATATCATTAGACACCAACAAGCCTGTTCCATTAAGCTTAGCTCCAAGCTCCGTACTTTTGCCTCCTGGAGCTGCGCATAAATCCAATACTCTGTCTCCCTCTTCAACCGGCAAAACATATGCCGGAGTCATTGCACTTGGCTCCTGAAGATAGTACAATCCTGCAAAATAATATGGATGCTTGGAAACCTTGTCATTCTCACCATCATAGTAAAAACCATTAGGAATCCAAGGAATAGGGGTTAATCGGAAAGGACAGATTTTAACAAAATCCTCCACAGATATTTTAGCTGTATTAACTCTAAGTCCATACAATCGTGCTTCATCAAAGCTCTTAAGGTAGTCATCATACTCATTCCCCAGAAGCTCTTTCATACTATCTAAATAATTCTCAGGTAATTGCATCTAAGTTCTCCAATCTATATGACTTAACTTCTCGTCTGTGCCCTGTAGCCCTCTGCAATAATATCAAGCTGCATTGCAAAGCTTCTAAGCTGTTCCAAATCATTCAGCTTATATAATTCAAAAAATTCATCCTGAATCTTAACAACTTCCTTCTTATTGGCAACCTTATACAGATTCTGAATGTTGTTAAGAATCTCTGAAATTGTATTAGCCTTAACCACAAATGAGCTCTGGGCATCCATAATCTCATCATGAATCGAGGACATTTCTTCATCCAGTTTAAGAATCGCCTGAGCTGATGAATGAAGTTTCTCCGTAATATGACTAGGAATATTGCCTCTGTACTTATACTGTAATGAATGCTCGATTGTTGCCCAAAAGTTCATGGCAAGGGTTCTAATCTGAATCTCGACATAAATTGTCTTATTCCCCTCCATGGTCTCCACATCATAAGTAACCACCAGATGATAGCTTCTGTAACCACTTGGCTTAACATTAACTATATAATCCTTTTCCTCATACACCTTCATGTCCTTACGACTCTTAATAATCTCAACCACTCTGTAGATATCCTCTACAAATCGGCAGATTATTCTAAGTCCCGCAATATCCTCCACCTTATCAGAGCTTGTAAATTCCTCAATGGAGATATTTTTCTTGCGGCATTTTTCCAAAATACTGGAAATAGATTTTACTCTGCCAGACACGGTTTCGATAGGCGAATAAAGACCTCTTGCATTATGCTCCTTAATAATGTGATTAAATTTTACTAATAATTCTTCCACTGCCAATTCATACGGTGTAAGAATCTCTTTCCATAACTGTATTTCCATAACACTTCTCCTAAAAAAATTTAATCTCTAATATTTTCTAACAGCTTAATTGTAAATTCATAAGCTTTTCTGGTAGATTCAATTGAAAGTCTCTCATGGAAGGTGTGAATATCCTTAGACTCCGGTCCATAAGAAATAATATCAATCCCTGGAAGCTTATCTGAGAAAATACCACATTCCAACCCCGCATGAATTGTGGTAAATACAGGCCTAACACCGTACATATCTTCATATACTGCCGTAATCTTCTCTCTAAGCTTAGAATCCGGTGTGTAGCTCCATGCAGGATAATCTCCTGACTCTTCATAAGTGCCCCCAAGAAACTCTGTAAGATACTGTATTCTATCCGCCAAATCTCTTTTGGCACTTGTAACAGAACTTCTTACTGAATAACCAAGCTTAAAAATCCCTTCCTCAAAACTTAAAATTCCCGGATTAAGTGATGTCTCTACCAAATTAACATTATCAGCATTTCTAGTAATAACCCCGTAAGGAAGATTTCTAAGAAGACATATAATCTTCTCCCTTCCAAAATCATCCGCTACCATAAGCTCACCAGTTTCAACATTATCCACTGTAATGGTTATTCCATCATCAACACCTCTGTATTCCCCTCTAAGCTCTTTCATAACCTTTTCTGTAATCTCTTCAATCAGAGAAATCTCAGAAGACTCCGTAACAATCTCAGCTACACATTTGCGGCAAATGGCATTGTCCACCTCACCACCATTCATATAACTAATATAATAATCGGTTTCATCTGAAAGTGCTTTGAGAAGTCTTCCCATAAGCACATTGGCAGAAGGTCTGCCTGTTCCGATTTCTGCTCCCGAATGACCTCCAATGAGATTATCTATTGTAACTCTCAGCTTAGTACCTTCGTATTCCACCATATTAACCGGCAAATTCACATCGGCTCTGAGTCCACCAGCACATCCTGTTAAAAATATTCCTTCATCATCTGAATCCAGATTAAGCATATACCCCGCACATAATCGGCTCTCATCCACGCTCTCGGCACCACATAAGCCAACCTCTTCGTCAACTGTAAGAACAACCTGAAGCTTAGGGTGCTTAAGTGTATTATCTTCAAGAATAGCCAATGCAAAAGCCACCGCAACACCATCATCAGCACCAAGTGTAGTATCCTCCGCTTTAATCCAGTCCCCATCTACAATAAGCTTAATAGGGTCTGTCAAAAAATCATGATTAGATTCCGGTTCCTTGGCTCCTACCATATCAAGATGTCCCTGAATAATTACAGCAGGAACATTCTCATATCCGGCAGTTGCCGGCTTGTTAATAATGATATTGCCAACACTATCTCTGAAACATTCCAGTTCATGACTAATTGCAAAATCCTCACAATATTTACTTATAGCTTCTGTATGATACGAAACATGAGGAATATTGCATATCTCCTCAAAATAATAAAAAACTCTGTCCGGTTGCAAATTTTCAAGTAATCTTTTCATTAAAATCTCCTTAAATTACAAATTATCTCATACTAATAATGCCACAATTGTGCCTAAAAATCAATTGAATAACATTCTTATTGACTGAATATATTTTATTA
>CAZNUK010000083.1:0-8063 GCA_964576255.1 uncultured Butyrivibrio sp. | reverse complement strand
AGAATTAACCGTGCAGGTGATGATGCAGCTGGTCTTTCAATTTCAGAAAAGATGAGAAGCCAGATTAAAGGTCTTACAAAGGCTTCTAACAATGCAGAGAATGGTATCTCTCTTATTCAGACAGCAGAGGGTGCTTTGAATGAGGTTCATTCAATTCTTCAGCGTATGAACGAGTTAGCAACACAGGGTGCCAACGACGTTAATACATCAGCTGATAGAGCTGCCATTAACAAGGAGATTGCTTCTCTTAGCGGAGAGTTATCAAGAATTGAATCAGCAACACAGTTCAATGATATGAACTTATTAGATGGAACCTTCACAGGAAAATTACTTCAGGTAGGTGCTAAAGAGGGCCAGACAATTGAAATTGAGATTGAAGCTCTTACTACATTGGCTTCTAACACATCATCAATTGATGCATTAGGACTTGAGGAAGTTACAGGTAACGCAGGAACAACTAATGCTAATGCAGAATATGCAGGTGCAATGACTAAGATTCAGGAAGATATTAAGGCAGTATCAAGCTTACGTTCTGACCTTGGTGCAATCCAGAACAGACTTGAGCACACGATTGCTAACCTTGATACAACAGCTGAGAATACACAGGCTGCTGAGTCTCTTATCAGAGATGTAGATATGGCTTCTGAAATGGTTGAGTACAGCAAGAACAGCATTCTTGCACAGGCAGGACAGTCAATGCTTGCTCAGGCAAATCAGGCAACACAGGGAGTGCTTTCATTACTTCAGTAATATATTTTTACAAATAGATAGTCGTTTACATATAAAAATGAGTTGGTTTATATGCCAACTCATTTTTGTATTTATGAAAAAATAGTATCAAGAATATTGTGGAGCATTGCTTCGTAGGAAAAAAATTCTTTTACTTTTTCGTAGCCATGTGAGGCAATAGTAATTCTTTCGTTATCATTTTGTAAATAAAATCGACACTTGTCAATTAGGTCATTTTCATCCTCGTAGTATACAAAATCTTTGTCAGGTTCAAAGAACATAAGAAAATCCTTTTGAAAGTTACTAAGAAGAAATCCGCCGGCACCCATAATTTCAATTGCTCTAAGAGGAATTCCTGCGTGAATGCTTCTTAAGGAAATATTCAGGTTGATTTTACTGCATTTGAAAACATATGGTAATTCGGAATAAGGTTGCACAGAGCCCATATTAATTACATTGGGTAAATCCGGTGTAGGATTAGGGGTGTATAATTTGGTTTGGAAGCACTCTGAAACCTTATTTATAAGATTTTTGCGCTCTGCCTGAGTAATTTCTTTTTCTATGTAATACCTTGAATATACATATGAAGGTTCCATTGCGTTATTAGGAAGATTGCTATAAGGAACTGTTCTCGTCAATTCCTGAAGAATGTGGTCTTTTATAAGGGGCTCAATAAAACTAACACCGGAAACTAATTGTTGGGCATCTTTGAGGGCCGCTATATATCCTTTGGTGTAGTCATCAACATTGACAGCGCCTGCAAATTCGTTTTTGGCTTCATCATACATTCTGCCTGCAAAAGATATGTCAGCATCCAATTTTTTATGAATGGAATCTGTTGGAATCATTTTGTCCATTCTTGCAGTATTGGCGGCAAGCGGTAGATAGTATACTGTATCTATTCCGCTGTTTTTGAAGGTGGTATAATCCTCACTATCAAACATAAATACGAAGTTAGTAGGATTAACAAGAGTCGCGGAAAATGTGTTTAATTGAGGGCTGTCGTATACCCAGGCTGAATAAGGGATGCTGTGGGAAAAACACACGGCAGATACGTTAGGTGAAAAATTAGATGAAAACACCAAATCCGGCATATGTGTATCTAAAGCTTTGTTGAGTTCGAGTAAAGCAGGAGATACTTGATAATTCATAAAATCTGGAAATCTAAATGGAATAACCTCGTGTCCCAAATTTCCAAAAGCTTCTGCTATGTCTTCTTTTCCAAAATTAGCCCATTGAATAAATAAAATTTTCATATTAAACAGTCCCCTTTAATAATCTAATTTAAGTTTATCAACTAAAATATTATAAAGCAATATGTTTTTTACTCGTGGTCAAAACCTTTCTATCGTGTTAGAATATATCAGAAGGGAGTTCTATTAATATGAAGATTTCGGCGTGTATAATAACCAAAAATGAAGCTCATTATCTGGAGCAGTGCTTGAGCGTGCTTTCTAAGTATCCATTTGAAATTGTGGTAGTGGATACGGGGTCAGAGGATGATTCTATAGAGGTGGCTAATAAGTATACGGATAAGGTGTTTTGTCATAGCTGGCAGGGGGATTTTAGCGAGGCAAGAAATTTCTCCGTTTCCATGGCAAGTAATGATATGGTTATGATAGTGGACACGGATGAATTTATTCAAGCCTTCGATTATGATAAGTTTATTAAAGTTGTAGAAGCCAACAGTAAGAAGGTAGGCAGGATTAATCTTAATAACCAGTACACCAGAGCCGGAGAAAAACATTCTACCAATGAGAAGCTGAGCAGGATTTTTGACAGAACCTTATATACATATGAAGGAATTGTTCACGAACAGATAGTACCCCGAAACGGAGGGGTTTTTGAAACTTATGAAGCACCTATAGAATATCTTCATGTTGGGTATGATGGAAGTCCCAAGGTGCTTGCTGCCAAGACACAGAGAAATATTGAACTGCTTCTAAAGGAGCTGGCGAAGCAGGAAGACCCGTACATCTTATACCAGCTTGGAAAAAGTTATTATATGAACGGGCAATACGAAGAAGCTTTGGAATACTTTGAGAAGGCTACAGCATATGATTTGAATCCTGCACTGGAATATGTAGTGGATTTGGTTGTGTCTTATGGATATACACTTATTAATATGGGACAGGCAACTCAGGCACTTATGTATGAAAATCTATATGAAGAGTTTAGTTATAGTGCGGATTTTGTATTTTTGATGGGGCTTATATATATGAATAATGCAGTGTTTGATGCTGCTGTTGATGAGTTCCTCAAAGCAAAGCAGTTTGATAAGTGTAATCTGGTTGGTGTTAATTCTTATCTGGCGGATTATAATATCGGTGTTATATATGAATGCCTTGGTTTTACAAAAGAAGCACTTGAGTTCTACAATAATTGTGGAGATTATGATAAAGCAAAAGCACGCGTCAGATTTATAACGGAGAATTCATAATGAAAATACTAATGTATCGCTGGAAAGCGTATAATCAACAGGATATAATCGATAATTTAATCAAAAGAGGACACCACATCTCTGAAATTTTTGGAGAGATGAATAATTTTGATACCGACTTTGTTTTTTATAAAAAGTTTGTCAGGAAGTTGGAGTCGGATGATTTTGATATGGTTTTAACCGTGAATTATTTTCCACTTATTTCAATGGCGTGCCAGGAGAGGAATATTCCTTATGTGAGCTGGTGCTGCGATTGCCCTTTGGGAACAATGTATCACGAAACAGTATATAATCCGGTTAACACGATTTTTACATTTGATATGCTGAATATGATTGAATTTAAAGCTATGGGGGCGAATGTGCATTATCTGCCACTTTGCGCAGAAACTGAGAGAGTTGAGAAATTGCTTAGAGATAGTACGGATTTGGAAGAGTATGACTGTGACATATCTTTTGTAGGCAGTATGTATAACAAAAATTCTTATGACGAGGTTTATGACCATCTTCCGGAATATCTTCAAGGGTATTTTGATGCTGTTATGAAGATGCAGATGAATATATATGGTGAATATCTTTTGGATGATATGTTGGATTCGAGAACGGTCAATGAGCTTAACAAACATTTTCTTCTTGCTAAGTCTGACCAGTCGTTTTCTGATTTATCATTGATTTTTTCTACTACAGTGCTTGGCTTTAAAATTGCGCAAATGGAGAGAAAAACACTTATAGCGGAGCTTTCTAAGCATAATCAGCTGGATTTATACACGGATGATGAAAATGTTAATATGCCGGGAGTTCTTAACAGAGGACTTGCGGATTACTGGAATGTATCACCTAAGATTTTTAACAGAAGTAAGATTAACCTTAATTTTACTATAAGAAATATACGAAGTGGATTGCCTCTTAGGATTTGGGATATTATGGGGGCAGGAGGTTTTTTAATTACAAATTATCAGCCTGAGATTGATATGTATTTTAAAAATGGGGAGGATATTGTGTATTTTTCTGATAAAAAAGATCTTCAAAAGAAAGTCGATTATTATCTCAGTCATGAAGAAGAACGCAAACGGATTGCTCTTAACGGATGGCGGAAGGTAAAAGAGTTGCATGGATATCAGCAAAGATTTGATGAGATGAGTAAAATAATTTCAGGCATATAATGTGACCAAATGATTATGAAATCCCTCTTATATTATGAAGAATAATATAGGAGGAATTTTTTTATGGACAAATTTCCTAAAATGCTTGAAGAATTATATCGTAATGAATATTATCGCCTGTATATGAAGGCGGTGAATGAGCTGGGGGATTTTTTTCTGGCGGAGGATGTGGTGGAAGAGGTGTTTGTGGCAATAATCCGCCATAACAGGTGGTGGAGCGGATTGCCTGAGAAAGATCGCATAAAATATGCTGAAAAAATATGCAGCTCCATTTGCAGAGAGTTTTTGCGTAAAAGAGAGAAGGTCAGGCTTGTGGCATACAAGGATGATGTGGAGGAAAGGGAGAATAATCAGATTAGTGCGCAGGTAAGAATGTTGGAAAGGGAGGCGATGCTAAAATATCTGGAAAATCTGGATGGGGTTGACCAGGATATTTTTGTTGAGAAATATTTTGACGGACTTTCGATTAAGAGCATTGCGAGCATTCACAATATGACGGAAAGTACAGTGGCAAAAAGGCTTTCGAGAGGACGTAAGAAATTGAAGAATTATATAAAATAAAAACTGTTTCTTCCATAATTATATATAGAAGAAACAGTTTAACAGTAGCCGTTATACATCATTCCCGAATAAAGGGAGGTCATATATGGATCCGAGCTTGGCCGGGCAGGATTCTTGTAACTAATTATTGTTTTGTTAATGTATTCCATCGGATTAATCATTATCGAACCTGCTTTGTGTTGCAAAGCATTCTTAAATCTGCTTAAATCTGAAAGAGAGTTGAGAATTGTTCCCTCTTCAGAAGCTTCTTTAAGCTTGTTATGGTTAATTTCCAATAAGCCGTCTGAATTAATGGTTATTCCGTTGGAACTAAGTGTCTGGTTATAAATTCTGGCAACTCCCGTCATATCATTGTATAGATGACGTCCGCCGGAACTGTTGCTGTCTTTGGCAAGGCTGGTCAGATTATTATACTGGGCTGTAAGCTCTTCGAGGCTATCCACGATAGAATCAAAGTTCTGTTTGAGCCCAACTGTAACAGATTCGCCTTCGACGTTGGTGTTTTTGAGTGAAATTTCGTACTCTCTGTCAATGGTAAAATTGTTGGAGGTAGAGGTTTTATCAACACCATTTAAAATAAAAACTGCATTAGATGGATATTGGGTGGTATTATTAAGCCCGTAGGCTCCTACTGCACCGGACAGAGCGGTGGTGTTATCATCCGTAATGTTAAAAATAACCGGACGGTCTCCTATACCTGTCATATTGGAAGTGATAACAAGAGCGGTATCGTCCTGTGGATTGTGTTCTACAGAAGCACTGAGCCCAATATTGGACTTGTTAATAAGTCGGGCGAGCTTGTTTTGTACATCAATATTTTTCTCGTTATCTTTAATGGTAAATTGTAATTCGTATTCAGTTGAACCCATATTCACGTCAAAAGAATATGTACCGGAATACAAATTTCTTGCACGTGGGTTGAGGTATTTGCCTGTATTGACCTGTGGGGTCGCTAACTGCTTGACTGAAATTTCCATCTCCTTAGAGGAACCGGCAGTCTGTGGGGAACCAATATAATTAGCGGTTAATACAGATTCGTTGCTGGAACGGGCAATGCTCTTAAAAGTCATATTACCGTTGGAAGCATCGGTAAGGTCTGCTGTAACATTAGATAGCTTATTAGCAGCCTCTTTAATATCGATTGCAAGCTTCTGGGATTCTTCTGAAACATCCACGTCAAAAAAAGGACTTGACCTGCTAATTTTTACAATGTTATTGTAAATATCGCGTAATTCACTTTTCTTGTGTGTGCTGTGGCGGTCCGCAGGGCGAACTGCATATTCAGCCATATAATAGCTATAGACATTGCTTATCATTAACAGTCACCTCCTTGTCTGTACAATGATATAAAAGATGAGTATAAAAAATCCATTTTTACACTTATATTATACTATAGGAAGTGTAAAAAGTCAAAAATAATATTTTATAGAAGTAAAACATTTTAACAAAAATTAAAAAAACTGTTGACTTAGAGAGGTTGACTATGGTATATTATGAAAGCTATAGGAAGAAAGGGCTTTTTTTTTATGCCTAAAATTCATAGATATTATAATTGGAGGTGTCAGTCGTGCGTGTAAAAATTACTTTAGCTTGTACAGAGTGCAAACAGCGTAACTACAATATGACAAAGGATAAGAAAACTCATCCTGACAGAATGGAGACTAAGAAGTATTGTAAGTTCTGTAAGTCACACACATTACACAAAGAGACCAAATAATTGGTGAGTTTCCGTAGGGAATAGTAGAACACAGTAAATATGGAGGTCCGTTACAATGAGTGACTTGGAAAAGAATGTTGATAACAGTAACTCATCTGTAGATGAAATTACTGTTGAGGCGGTAGCAGCTAAGACTGCGGCAGCCAAGAAGAAAAAAGAAACTAAAAAGGCTGAGAGAAAGACAAGCTTTTTTAGCGAAGTAGTAGCTGAATTTAAGAAGATAATTTGGCCAAATCGTAATTCACTTGTAAAGAGAACAATTGCTGTAATTGTTAGTTCCGTGCTCTTAGGGATTGTTATTGCCCTTGTTGACTTGATTGTCAGATTCGGACTTGAACAGATTATATAACTAATAAGCTTGTTTCACAACAATGGATTATGGAAAGGTGATTAGATGTCAGAAGAAATGTCAGCAGCAAAGTGGTATGTAGTACATACCTACTCAGGCTACGAAAACAAAGTTAAAGCCAACATTGAAAAGACTATCGAAAACAGAAATCTTCAGGATCAGATTCTTGAGGTTTCAGTTCCTCTTGAAGAGGTAATTGAGATTACTAAGACCGGTGCCAAGAAACAGGTACAGAGAAAGATTTTCCCTGGATATGTTTTAATTCATATGATTATGAATGACGACACATGGTACGTAGTTAGAAACACCAGAGGCGTTACAGGATTCGTAGGTCCGGGATCTAAGCCGGTTCCTTTGACAGAAGAAGAGATGAAGAATCTTGGAATCAAGAATCCTAAGATATCATATGACTATGCAGTTGGTGATATGATTATGGCAACAACAGGTGTTTGGGAAAATACAGTTGGCAATATTAAGAGTATTAACGAAGGAAAACAGACAGTTACAATCATGGTTGAGATGTTTGGCCGTGAGACTCCTGTTGAACTTGGATTCGCAGAAATACGACGCATGTAATATCCGTAAGGATTTCATGAAGCTTCTACTATAGAAGCAAAGAAGGTCAAAGAACCTAATGGTTCTTCGCCGGACGTGGGAGGGTGATTCCCGCAATTACCACAATATATTAGGAGGTGCCAAAAATGGCAAAGAAAGTAACAGGTTATATTAAATTACAGATTCCTGCCGGCAAAGCTACACCGGCTCCACCAGTTGGTCCAGCTCTTGGTCAGCATGGTGTCAACATCGTTGAATTCACAAAGCAGTTCAACGCTAAGACAGCAGATATGGGTGATACAATCATCCCTGTTGTAATCACAGTTTACGCAGACAGAAGCTTCAGTTTTATTACTAAGACTCCACCAGCTGCTGTTCTTCTTAAGAAAGCATGTAACATTAAGTCTGGTTCAGGTGTTCCTAACAAGACTAAGGTTGCTACAATTTCTAAGGCAGATCTTCAGAAAATTGCAGAGCAGAAAATGCCTGATTTAAATGCTGCTTCAGTAGAAGCTGCTATGAGCATGATTGCTGGTACTGCAAGAAGTATGG
>CAZNUK010000082.1:0-8208 GCA_964576255.1 uncultured Butyrivibrio sp. | reverse complement strand
ACATAAAAAATCTGACCATCAATTTCCTGTTGTATATATCTGTCAGTATAATTCCTACTGAAAAGTTCAACTCCATACGTTCCGTCCTGTCCCATAGAAGCCTTCTCTGTATCCAGTACAGTATACACTGTACCGTCAGCTGCCACGTATTCGGTATCCGGACAAAGAACATCATTAATACCTTCTACTATACTATTAATTAATTTATCAAAATTGGCCATTGTATTAACAAGGACTGATGTGTCACTTGTCTTAACATACCACTCATGTTCTTTAACTGCTGTTATATAATCCGGGTCAGCTTCTCCAAGAGGATAAAAGCTCGGGTCCGGCTCTGTCATACTACTTACTGTAGGTGTTACATGTCCTCTGGCAATAAGAAGTCCCTTAAGAGAACCAATATCTGTATTCCTCTCTGTAGAAATAGTACCATCTACGTAATACAGTGGGTTGTTATTCATATGCGCCCATACAGGCTCATAAAAATCTGAACCTTCAATTTTCTGAAGAGAAAGTTCGTTAACATATAACTCATCTGCGAACTGTACACCTTCAATGGAAACTTCAACTACGCCATTAGTCTGTTCCTTGTAGCTTATTTTAACATAAGATGAAAGCTCATCCAGTAATACGTCTCTTGCATCTCTTAAATCAGATGCTGTTTCAAATCCACCTGTTTCGATTTTGGATATGCGTCGGTTCAAATCCAATAACTCATTACCAATTTCATTGATTCTGTTAATGGTATTAAGCATTTCCTCATCAACTGTTTTCTGATAATTCGCAAGTCCATTATATATGGAAAGGGATTTATCGATAAACTCTGCTGCACACTGTGCAAGCGCAGATCTTGCAACCTGATCTCCCGGCGTCTTCGCCACTTCATTAACAGCTTCATACAAATCTGAAATCGCACTCTGATATGCGATTCCCTCAATTCCCTCTACATCACCCATCTGGGTTTCAATCTCATATACCGCATCATATAGCTTCTCGTAGAAGCCCTGTCTTCCGTTTTCCTTACGATATGCCTGGTCAAGGAAAATATCTCTCACATGATTAACAGACGCAATAGTAACACCAAGTCCTCTCTGACCCGTTGTTAACTGAGATGATGTCGTTACAAAATTGTAAGACAAATCCTTGTTAACAACCTGCTGCCTTACGTAGCCCTCGGTATTAACGTTACTTAAGTTGTTTGCAGTTGTATTAAGTGAGTTACTGCTGGTCTGTAAACCAGAAAGACCAACATATAATCCTGACATTCCCATATCTAACGTCTCCTTCGGATATATCTGCTACTGCTTGGTATCAAAGGCAGTTGCTGTTCCATACGAATTATCAGCATAAGTGTTTCCTGAATAATTTGCAGTTGCAGGTGCCTGCTTCATACTCTGTAAAATATTCATCTCAAACTGAAGCATCTCCATCGATTCGTTTAGAAGCACCTTGTTACTTTCATTAACCTTAACCATTCTGCCTAACGTGTCTGAAAGCTTATCTCTGACCTGTTTTAATAATTCGCATTCCCTCGTCTGTTTAGCCAAAAGTTCAATAAGACGGGAAAGGGTAAGCTCTGTTGGATTTTTCCCAAGAACCAATCCAATATCTTTTGTCACCTCTGTACGCGCTTTTTCCAATGCATTGATTCTTTCAATAATCTTCTGCTCTTTCATAACAATTTCATTAAGGCCATCATTATCAGCCTTAACAATCACACCCGTCTTTTCAATGGATAATTCCAGGAGAGTTTCATATTCTTCATTTTCTTTGAATAATGTGTCAATTAAAGTATCAATTAAACTTGCCACTTAAAACTCTCCTAAAAAATATTTGTGCTGAACTTTTCAGCTAATTTTGCTGCAAGCTCGTCTGTGCTGACATCATATTCGCCTGCTGCCAGTCTGGCCTTTGCCGCTGCTACTACATCCTCACGAACATCATTCGCTCCGGATACTGCCTGCTTTGCAATCTGAAACTCTTTGCCAAACTGTGAAATCTCTACCTTATCACTTCCGTAAGTTCTGTTAGCCTTACCTACGTTAACTTTGCTGGTAGACTGATAAATCTGGTTAATCTGATTGTAAGCATCGATTCTCATATATATCTCTCCTTCCATGAATAGATATTTTGTTCCCTTATTAAGGAATCTACAATATTTATCGGACAGTTTTTCAAAATCATTATACCCAAAATAAAAAAAATTCGGATAAGCATATAATAATGCTTATCCGAGAAAATTATTTGCCTAAGAATCTCATTTTATCCTTATCCTTGTCTCTGGAGGAAGTATTGCGCTGTGGTGCCGGCTCATCCCTCTTATACACGTTACTAAGATTTCTATGTAAATTATCCTGACATGAATTACAATATCTTCCAGACTTAATCATTGCACCGCATACCTCACAATCAATTCCGATTGGCGAGTCATCCGCAAATATAAGTCGCTCCTCTCTAACCCACTTCTCAATCTGATTAACACTAACTTCATTATCCTCAGATATCTGTTGCATTGTAGCCTTAGGATTCTCACGAATATACTTCTTAACTTCAGCAAATTTCTTATCCAGTTCTTCTTTACAAATACCACACAAGAAATAACCACCACCTATGTAGTTAAAAAGTCTTCCGCAGCCCCTACAATTCCTTACCTCCATAATATTCGCCTCCTAAAAACCGTTTCCAATACAGGCAGTAATAAAATACACTTCCGAAACTCCAGCTCCCCGTAGTTCCCTGGCGCATTCATTAATAGTTGCACCCGTCGTATAAATATCATCCACCAATATCACTTTTCTATATTTTATAACATTTGTACCTATTTGAAAAGCCTTTTCTATGTTATTATTTCTTTCCTTGATGACCAATTCCTTTTGCGGCACTGTATTTTTTACTCTAGCAAGAACTTTTTCATCCACCGGAATCTTCAAACATTCTTCAAGGCATTTCGCCAACACCGTTGCCTGATTATATCCTCGTTTTTGCTGTCTCTTTGGATGCAGAGGAACAGGCACCATAACATCTGCATTCCAGCTTTTTATAACATTGCCATAGTTTCTGCAAACTGTATCAGCATAAAACTTCCCATATTCCCGTCTATTATTATACTTAAAACCATACATAGACCTTTTCATTTCTTTGGAATAGGAAAATGCAGCAACACCTCTTCGATAAGCAAAGCTATTATTGGCACAATCGTGACATAGTTCCTCCGTCTCGCTTTCCAGAGGTTTACCACATTTCATACAAGTTGGCTGAGAGATAAATTTTATCTTCGGCACACACCCCGGGCACACCATTGGTCTGGCAGGTGCATTTTTTGCATACAACACCTCATCACACACCGGACACCTTGGTGGATAAATATAGTCATATACATTATAAAAAAACTTTTTTATCTCTATTCGTTCTCGGATAATCCCACCTCCTGAATTCTTCTGGCAAGTGATGAATATCTTTTCTGCTCATTTTCATTAGTAACCATTTCATAGAACGTATCTTCGCTTCCCACTATACAAATACATTTTCTGGCACGGGTTACTGCTGTGTACAAAATATTACGATTCATAAGCATTCTCGGTCCATCTAAAAGTGGCAACACCACTGCGGGATATTCACTTCCCTGAGATTTGTGAACCGTTACAGCATAAGCATGTTCCAACTCATCCGCTTCCTTAAAGCTGTATGTGACATATTTGTCATCCTCGAAGCGCACCGTCAGCTCCGAAGTAAACAGATTAATATTATCTACAACACCCAAATCTCCGTTAAAGACTCCCAGCCCTTCATCCACAGGTATTCCATGCCTTCCACGAACCTCCCATGATATCTTGTAGTTATTTTTAATCTGCATCACCTTATCCCCTTCACGGAATATCACTCCATTAAGCTCCTTCTCCACCTTATGGTCAGACTTAGGATTAAGGTAGCCCTGCAAGATCCCATTAAGACGTTCCACGCCAAGATTGCCCTTTCTGGTAGGGGTCAGAACCTGAATATCATTAATATCCGATTCGGTATATTTGGGTAGCTTTTCCCTAATAAGGGTTACGGTGGCATTAATTATTGCATTGGCATCATTTCTTTTAATAAAAGGAAACTCCTTGCTTGATGGTCCTATAGTAAACCGCTCACCACGATTAATCTTATGAGCATTAACAACTATATCTCCAGCCTCCTCCTGACGAAAAATCTTAGTAAGTCTCACAACTTCAATTCTGCCTGACTCTATTATATCTTTAAGAACATTGCCCGGTCCTACAGATGGAAGCTGGTTAGCATCTCCCACAAGAACAAGTCTT
Organism: uncultured Butyrivibrio sp.; assembly: GCA_964576255.1. Lineage (GTDB taxonomy): Bacteria > Bacillota > Clostridia > Lachnospirales > Lachnospiraceae > Eshraghiella. The sequence continues at coordinate 3,907 of CAZNUK010000082.1, read as the reverse complement.
GTACCAGACGGAATAGCTTTAAGAAGGTTGTTCATCAGAAAAATATCCACCATGGACATTTCATCAATGATAACCACATCCGCTTCCAAAGGGTTCAATTCATTTCTTTCAAAAATAGCTCCGTTAGAATCCTCCGACAAACCACCTGATAATTCCAAAAGTCTGTGAATAGTCTGAGCATCATATCCTGTCGCTTCTGTCATACGCTTAGCAGCTCTTCCTGTAGGAGCAGCAAGTTTAATGTCTAAGCCCTCATTTTCAAAATATTTTATCATGGAGTTAATGGTTGTGGTCTTACCCGTTCCAGGACCACCGGTTACAACCAACACGCCATTTCTGGCTACTGCCCCAATTGCTGCTTTCTGCAATTCATCCAGTCGGATTCTCTCTTCCTGTTCTATGGCAACAATCGATATACCAACCGTACGCTCATCTATATTATATTTTTCATCCAACGACACCAGCTTGTGTGCCACGGAAAGCTCTGTATTATACAGGCTTGTAGGATATACCACATCCACATCATCAATTTTACGAATAGTAATTTTTCTATTAATAATCATATCCATAAGGATATTTTCACTGTCATCTATCTGAACGCAAAGAATATTGGAAGCCTTATCCAGCAAATCAGTCAAAGGCAGAAAGGCATGCCCATTAGCGACCGCCTGCATAAGGGTGTAATAAATTCCGCTTTTGACTCTGAAGGGCGAATTCATCTCCACTCCGGAATTTCTGGCAATTTCATCCGCAATTTTGAAACCAACGCCCTCTATATCATCTGCAAGTCTGTACGGATTCGCCTTAATAATTTCATAAAGTTCCTCTCCATATTCCTTGTAAATCTTCACCGACAGATTCATACCTATACCAAGATTTCCCAAAAAAAGCATGGCACGTCTCATATCCCTCTTTTCGGCAATCTGATCAGCTATTTCCATTGCAAGACGTTCACTTATGCCCTTAATAGCCACAAGCTCCTCCGGTCTTTCTTCGATAACCTTAAAGGTATCCTCCTTAAATCGCTTAACAATTCTGGATGCAATCGTCGGTCCAATTCCCTTAATGGCGCCGGATGCCAGATATCTTTCTATCGTATCCAAGCCCTCCGGTTTAGTCTCTTCGTAACTGGTTACTTTAAACTGCAAGCCATAGCTTGGATGAACTACAAAGTTTCCATTAAAAACCACGTATTCCCCGGGATGAATAAGATATAGAACACCTGTGCACACCAAAGTATCACTTATCTCACTTGCCTCGTCGGGACATTCTTCTTTTATTCTGTTTATCTCATTGGAGCTTAATTGAATTTCCAGAATAGTGTGACCACTGTCACTGCTACTGAATATTATTCGCTCCACGTATCCCTTTACTTCCATATATGTCATCCTTCCATAACAGTAAAAAAAGCCGCACGGGTCCCTAAGTCCCCGGACGGCTTAATATTTAATTAGAAACTATACATCATAATTACGCTTCATCTGCTCATACAACATTGCTGCAATTCCAATTCCATCGCCACGCTCTGTAGCAGCTTCGGCATACTCCTGATACAAATTGTCCTTAAACATATCTGTATAGGATGTGGTCATAGAAGAAGACTCATCTTCATTCTCTGGAATCATCTTTTCCATTCCCTTAAAAGCCTGCTCAATAAAGTACGCCTCAAAGCTCTTGCAAGCCTCCATTAACTCCTCATCTGTTGCCTTGGAATAGTCCGTACTGTTAATGGTGTCTTTCAACTTGTTGACATTTGTATAATCAGATGATGTATATTGATTGGATAAACCGGTAAAATAATCACTCATATTTTATCCTCCTTGTTTTATCGTTTCAACTGATTAGCAAGGCTTAGCATATCGTCAGATGCCTGTATTGCCTTTGAGTTCATCTCGTAAGCTCTCTGAGCTATAATAAGATTAACCATCTCATCAGCAACCTGTACATTCGACGCTTCTACATAACCCTGATTAATCTTGCTGGCAGCAAGCTCCGGATTAGCTGATTCCTCCATAGCCGGACCAGATGCTGCTGTTTCCTTATACATTGTGCCTCCAATGCTGTCAAGTCCTGATGGATTGGTAAACTGATATAATCCGATTTTAATTCCAAGACTCTGCGGATTATTGGACTCATCCGGATAACAAAGAGTTCCGTCACCAGTAACCGTAATCTTGGAAGTCTCATATGTAGAATCAAACTGAATAGGCATTCCGTCTGTATCTAACACAGGATACCCCTCACTGCTACATAACATAAATCCACCATCCGACGCTACCGCCATTTGAAAATCTCCATTTCTGGTATAGCAGATTTCACCATTATCCATTACCGCAAACATACCGTCTCCCTCAATTGCAAAAGCAAACGGATTAGCAGATGCTGTAATAGAACCCTGTGAAAAACGGGTTGTTATTGATGAATTACGGGCACCAGTTCCTACCTGTGCAGGAATTGGCTTATAATCCCCGTTGGCACTGGTGGTTTTAGTCTGTAATGTCTGATATAAAAGCGACTTAAACTCTGCGGTTGAAGTCTTATAACCTGTTGTATTAACGTTAGCAAGGTTGTTGGAAATTACATCCACATTAGTCTGCTGAGCTTTCATTCCTGAAGCCGCAGTATAAAGTGATCTCATCATAGGTCATCAGTCCCCTTTCTAAATTCTGCCAAGATTAACAGCAGTTTCAAGTGTAGAATCGATGGACTGAATGATTTTCTGATTACTCTCATAATCTCTTGATACAGTAATCATCTCAATCATTTCATCAATAACATTAACATTGGAAGCCTCTAAATAACCTTGATACACCTTACAGCTGGCTTCCTGTGTTGTCGCTCCATCGATGGCAATATACATATTCTCGCCAAACTTTTTCAGATAATTATAATCTTCAAAGTCAGTTAAATTAAGACGTGCCACTTCTTCGCCTCCGGCAGAAATAATTCCGCTTTCGTTAATAGTAATGTCAAGTCCGCTTGGAATGTTGATTAAATCACCATTCTCATCTAATACAAAATCGCCATCCTTGGTCACAAGCGTTCCGTCAGAGCTAAGGGCAAAATTACCATCTCTGGTATAACGAACACTTTCTGTTCCATTTTTGTCAGCGTATGAGATTGCAAAGAATCCGTTCCCCGCCAGGGCCACATCAAGAGTATTTCCTGTCTCTTCCAGATTACCGTCAGCGTAATCAGTATAGGTCTCGCCTATCTTGACACCAAGATTCATATAACCGATAGGCTGTGGAATATATTTCACAGAACTATCATTCATCTTAATGGCAAGCACATCGCTAAACGCCCGGGATGTCGCACCTTCCTTCTTATAAGCTGTTGTGTCTGAATTAGCCAGATTGTTAGATATAACATCTAATCTCGCCATCTGATTAACCATTCCGGTACAAGCGGTGTACAATCCTCTAACCATTCATCTCACTCCTTACTTATAAAATTCTTTTATTTTATCTCTCACCTGCTAAGAACTCAATGAACTTACCTGTTCCAATGGCAACTGCTGTCATAGGATCTTCAGCTGTCATTGTGTTAATTCCGGTTCTGTCTTCAATAAGCTCTTCAAGACCCTGAAGAAGACTTCCACCACCGGTAAGCACCATTCCTCTGTCAGCGATATCTGCTGCAAGTTCAGGCGGAGTTTTTTCCAATACACTGTGAATTGCTTCAACAATCTGTGAGGTAGCCTCCTTAAGAGCCTCCTCTGTTTCTGTAGAAGTAACCGTAACCGTCTTAGGAAGACCTGTTACAAGATTACGTCCTCTGATATCCATTGAAATCTCTTCAGTTCTTGGGAAAGCACTACCAATCTTAATCTTAATATCCTCGGCAGTTCTCTCACCAATTAAGAGATTGTGTTTCTTACGCATATAACGTACAATTGCTTCATCAA
>CAZNUK010000081.1:0-8426 GCA_964576255.1 uncultured Butyrivibrio sp. | reverse complement strand
GTATTGCTTCACGAAATGGTGGAATTACCTTCCGATATGGTGGAGAAGAATTTGTTGTCCTTTTTGAAAATATTTCATTGCAGGACGGCGTCGCTATTATGGAACGTATAAGAAAAACAATTAAAGAAACACCTATTGAATATGATGATAAAACAGTATATGTTAATGTCAGCGTAGGTGTTGCGGGATATCCAGATACAACTAATGACTTATCCGTTCTTATTGACAGAGCTGACAAAGCAATGTATTATTCTAAGAATAACGGTCGTGACAGACTTACTGTGGATAATGACAGTCTTTGAGGTGTAGTTTTATGCGTATGATGAGTATTGCCAGTGGAAGCAGTGGCAATTGCATATATATTGGAACCGGTCAGACTCATATTCTTGTGGATGCCGGAATCAGTAAAAAAAGAATAGTTGAGGGTCTTAATAAATTAGATTTGACTCTTGAGGACATAGATGCAATTTTAATAACACATGAACATGACGACCATATTAAGGGCGTTGGAGTGTTGGAAAGACAGTGTGTTACACCTGTATATGGTACAGGCAGAACGTTAGATTATATAACCGGATATAGTGCGTTAGGGCGTCTCCCGGAGGGAATTTATCATTCTCTGATACCGGGAGAAGAATTTTGTATAAAAGATATGAATTTTAAAGCGGTTTCCATATCTCATGATGCACTTGATCCTGTTGCATATGTGTTTTCGCATAGGGATAAAAGTGCAGGCATTGTAACTGATTTGGGAGTTTTTGATGATGAAATAATCAATAATTTCAATAATCTTAACAGTGTTTTGATTGAAGCTAATCATGATGTTAATATGTTGATGACGGGTCCTTATCCATATGGTCTAAAACAGAGAATCCTTAGTAACAGGGGGCATTTATCCAATGAAAGTTGCGGAAGATTACTGGGTGAGATAATTGGTGACAGGACTGAAAATATCCTTTTAGGTCATCTTAGCCATGAAAATAATTTTCCGGATCTGGCATATGAAACTGTTCGTATGGAAATAAATTTAGGTGATAATAATTTAAAAGCCGAGGATTTTAATATCAGAGTTGCTGACAGAAATCAGGCTTCAGAGATTATTTTAATATAATATTAATTAAGAGGAGACTAGTAATGAATAAAGTAATTATCACAGTAGTAGGAAAGGATACCGTAGGTATCATTGCTAAAGTATGTACATATCTTGCGGAGACAAAGGTTAATATCCTTGATATTTCCCAGACTATTGTCAGCGATTATTTTAATATGATGATGATTGTTGATGCGAATAAATCAACTAAGGATTTAACTGATATTATTACTGATTTGGACAAAATCGGTGAAGAAATCGGTGTTGTAATCAAATGTCAGAGAGAGGAGATTTTTAATAAGATGCACCGCATCTGATTAAGGCTTAATTATGATTAATATATATGAAGTTAATGAAACCAATGCAATGATTGAGAAAGAAAATCTCGATGTGCGTACAATCACAATGGGAATTAATCTTCTTGATTGTGCAGATTGCAATTTGGAAGTAGTGAAGAAAAACATTTATAACAAAATAACAACATATGCGAAGGATTTGGTTAAGACCGGTCAGGACATTGAAAAAGAATATGGTATTCCAATTGTTAACAAAAGAATATCCATTACACCAATTGCTCTTGTAGGTCAGTCAGCCTGTAAAACTCCGGAAGATTATGTGGAGATTGCCAGGGTTCTTGATAAAGCCGCTCATGAAGTAGGTGTTAATTTTATTGGTGGTTATTCAGCAATTGTCAGCAAAGGTATGACTAAAAGCGATGAGCTTTTAATTCGTTCCATTCCAAGAGCGCTCGCCGAAACCGAGCTTATTTGCAGTTCTGTTAATGTTGGTTCTACCAAAACCGGTATTAATATGGATGCAGTAAGACTTCTTGGAGATATTATCAAAGAAGCCGCAGAACTTACCAAAGACAGAGATTCATTTGGTTGTGCCAAATTTGTAGCTTTGTGTAATGCACCAGATGACAATCCTTTTATGGCTGGAGCTTTTCATGGTGTGTCTGAGGCAGATGCCATTATTAATGTAGGTGTAAGTGGTCCGGGTGTTGTTAAATATGCCCTTGAGAAAGTGAAAAATGCAGATTTTGGAGAATTGTGTGAGACAATTAAGAAAACTGCTTTTAAAATTACAAGAGTTGGTCAGCTTGTTGCACAGGAGGCTTCAAAAAGACTTGGAATTCCTTTTGGAATTATCGACTTATCCCTTGCTCCAACTCCTGCGGTAGGAGATTCTGTAGCTGAGATTTTAGAGGAAATCGGACTCCAGAGAGCTGGTGCGCCTGGAACTACGGCAGCTCTTGCTTTACTTAACGACCAGGTTAAAAAAGGTGGTGTTATGGCTTCTTCCTATGTAGGAGGACTTAGCGGTGCATTTATTCCTGTCAGCGAAGATCAGGGTATGATTGATGCTGTTTTAGAAGGTTCACTTACCCTTGAAAAGCTTGAAGCCATGACCTGTGTATGTTCTGTTGGACTTGATATGATTGCTATACCGGGAGATACTTCAGCAGAGACAATTGCAGGTATTATTGCTGATGAAGCTGCAATTGGAATGATTAATCAGAAGACAACAGCAGTTAGAATTATTCCGGCAATTGGTAAGAAAGCGGGAGATATGGTGGAATTTGGTGGACTTCTTGGATATGCACCAGTGATGACTGTTAACAACTTTGATTGTAGCAGATTTGTAAATCGTGGTGGTAGAATACCGGCACCGATACATAGTTTCAAAAATTAAAATAAATATAATAAGCTTGAAGGCACGTTCGCAAATAGCCCTCAAGCTTATTTTATTTATTTCAGCAATGATTACATAATATAGGGTTTGGTCCTGTATTCATCTTTCAAACTCGTATTGTAACGGTTCTTTACCAATATTCTATATATATCTGATGCGAATATATCTATATTCAATAATTTTTTGTCAATTCCTACAAGTTGATTAATGCCGTCTGCAACATTAGTAATAATAGGCAGGCTGGATTGTTTTTTGATGGTGCTTAACATTGTTTTGCCTTTTTCATTAAATGCCAGAACGCGCAAATAAGCTGGATAGGATGCTTTTTTGATATTATTTAAATCATCGTTCTTAATGCCGAGTATAATATTAAGTAATCCTCGGCTGATTCTGGTATATGTTATTTCCTTAGTCTTAAGATGTAAGCATAAATCATCAAAACTCATAAGTTGTCCGGATTCCAGATAGTTGATTATTTTACCGGCAAGGTTATCATTAACATCCAGAAAATCCGTTAAATTATTCCTGTTTAATATGAGGGAATAATTTAAAATTGAGTTTAAGTTATTAGTGTTTATAGGAAGTGAGATATTATATTTTTCTTTGTAAAGATTATAAACTGAATCCGGCATAAAGTCAGCCAGCTTATCAAAGTCTTCGTTATTAAAACATTCTCTAAGGGCTGTTGCACTTGAGAAATCCATATCAAGGCTTACGTCATGATAAGAAGCCCCCTGTCTTAATATGCAATAAGGCGTTATATTGCTGTTAAAAAACTTGATTGCTCTTAAATATTCCAAAGCAAGAATATTATTAGGCGTGCCTATTATAGAAGAGATATCTGCCTGATTAAAATAAACTTCTAAGGCCTTAGCTCTGGCAGTTGGAATATTGGCTCCTATTTTTAATTCTTTACGCAGAACTTCCCGGTATTTTTCAGGTTCTTCAAGTAATATTTGGGCAATTTCATTTAAAAGAGAAATATTGTCCGTTTCTGCACCAAAGCATATACTATCAACAATGTTGGTCTTATTAAGAATGGATATGGCACCCATTGCAAAAATCTCAGCACTGCCGGTGGCATATAATGCTGGAAGTTCAACAACTAAATCTGCGCCTCCTAATATAGCACTTTGCGCTCTGGTGTATTTATCCGCTATGGCAGGAGCACCTCTTTGAACAAAATTTCCGCTCATAATAACCAAAACTCCATCAGCACCGGTGATGCGACGGCTTTCTTCCATATGGAATTGGTGACCTGTATGAAAAGGATTATATTCTGCTATGATTCCAACTGTTTTCATATCATAACTCCTAATTTTTCTAATGGAATTATTATATATTTTTTTGCTGTTTTTAGTCAATATTTTCCCTTGTATATATTATCTTTTCAAGGTATAATTAATATAATTGTGAAGAAAAAATCTGAACGTAAAATCAGAGCTAAAATACGTGAAAGGAGTCATTTTTTATGGCATTTATTGACGAGATTAAGGTAAGGGCAAGAGCCTATAAGAAGAAAATTGTACTTCCTGAAGGAATGGACCGCAGAATCTGGGAAGCGGCAGTAACAAGTGTGCAGGAATGTCTTGCAGAGGTTATTGTTATTGCAACACCGGAGGAGGTTGAGAAATATAGCGAAGGACTTGATATTACAGGAATTACTATAATTGACCCTAATACTTCTGATAAGCTTGAGGATTATATTAATGGACTTGTTGAGCTTCGACGTAAGGTAGGAATGACACCGGAGGAAGCTAAGAGACTTCTTACCAGTGATTATATTTATTATGCATGTATGATGCTTAGAGATGGTTCGGCTGATGGTGTTGTATCAGGAGCCTGTCATTCAACAGCTAATACATTAAGACCTGCATTGCAGCTTGTTAGACCTAAGCCAGGTGTTAAGCTTGTATCAGCATTCTTCGTAATGGTGGTGCCTGATAAGACTTTGGGTGCGGACGGAACACTTATTTTTGGTGACTGCGGACTTGAACAGGATCCGGATGCAGAGAGCCTTGCACATATTGCTATTGATTCAGCACATTCATTTGCAAAGCTTGTTGGTAGAGAGCCTGTAGTTGCACTTTTATCACATTCAACCAAGGGTAGTGCAAGACATCCAAATATTGATAAGGTTACTAAGGCCGTTACAATCGCTAAGGAATTAGACCCTAGTGTTAAGCTTGACGGGGAATTACAGCTTGACGCTGCTATTATTCCGGAGGTTGCTGCTTTTAAAGCACCTGACAGTGAATTGGCAGGACATGCTAATGTATTAATTTTCCCTAACCTTGATGCAGGTAATATCGGATATAAGCTGGTGCATAGATTTGCTAATGCTGAAGCATATGGACCTGTAACACAGGGAATTAATAAGCCTGTTAATGACCTTTCAAGAGGATGCTCAGCACAGGACGTTGTTGGTGTAGTTGCGTTAACAGCAGTACAGTCACAGTTAGAAATCTAATAAAGGTTGGTAGATTGCATATGAATATTTTAGTTATTAATTGTGGAAGCTCATCTCTTAAGTTTCAGTTAATTGATTCTGACAGTGAAAAAGTCCTTGCAAAGGGCAACTGTGAGAGAATAGGAATAGATGGAAGACTTCAGTATACTCCGGCAGGAGGGGAGAAGGAGATTTCTGAACATAATATGCCTACTCACAAAGAAGCCATTAGCTGCATGCTTGAGGCACTTACTAATAATGAGACAGGTGTAATCAAATCTCTTGACGAAATTGGAGCGGTAGGACACAGAGTTGTTCACGGAGGAGAGAATTTCACTTCCTCTGTAATTGTTGATGATGAAGTTAAGAAAGCAATTGAAGAGTGCTGTGATTTGGCACCTCTTCATAATCCTGCTAATCTGATAGGAATTAATGCCTGCGAGGAATTAATGTCAGGTGTTCCTAATGTAGTTGTTTTCGACACTGCTTTTCATCAGACAATGCCAGCTAAGGCTTATTTATATGGTCTGCCATATGAATTTTATGACAAATACAGAATCAGAAAATATGGTTTCCATGGTACAAGCCATAGCTTTGTATCCAAAAGAGCTGCTCAGTTTATTGGCGCAGATTATAATAATTCAAAGCTTATTGTGTGTCACCTGGGTAATGGTGCTTCTCTTAGTGCAGTATTAAACGGCGAATGTGTTGATACTTCCATGGGACTTACTCCGTTAGAAGGACTTATGATGGGTACCAGAAGTGGTGATATTGACCCTTCAGTTGTTGAATATATTGCTAAGAAAGAGAAGCTTGATGTGTCTGGAGTGCTTAATATTCTTAACAAGCAGTCAGGACTTTTAGGCTTATCTAATGGGCTTTCAAGTGATATTAGAGACATTTGGGCGGGTATTGATGACAATAATGAATTTGCAATTCTTGCTATGGATGTTTTCTGTTACAGAATTGCCAAATACATTGGTTCGTATGCAGCTGCCATGAATGGTGTTGATGCAATTGTATTTACTGCAGGAATTGGTGAGAATGACCATGGGGTAAGAGAGAAGGTATGCTCATACCTTAATTATCTTGGAACAACACTTGATACCACCGCTAATAATGTCAGAGGAACAGAAAGAGTTGTATCTACTCCGGATTCCAAGGTTAAGTTAGTGGTAATTCCTACTAATGAAGAATTGGCAATTGCAAGAGAAACAGTAGCTCTAATAAGTTAATAATAATTTTTTTAAAAAATATTTGACAAAAATATTTGTCATTAGTATAATAATCAAGGTGTGCGTATGAAACTCGATTTATCAAAACATATATCTGATGGTCAGGGACGCAGAGTTCACGGTGATGACTATCAGGTAAAAAGAGTTGAACAACAGTATACAGTAGAGTCGGAAATGGATGTTTTCAAGACTAATTATGGTGAATATGATGTGCTTCATAAGGAACCTATAGTTCTTACAATAACCAAGTCCGGCAACAATAAGCTTCACATTGGCGGTTATGTTCATATGATACTTGGTATTCAATGTGACAGATGCCTTGAAGTAGTTAAGTCACCTATTGATTTTGAATTATCAGTAGATTTGGATTTTAACGAAGAAGAAGCTCTAGAAGACCAGTCCTATTTGGAAGGTCACATAATTGACATTGATGAGATGCTTTATCCGGAGATTTTTATAAATCTTCCTTCTAAGGTTTTATGCAGAGATGACTGCATGGGGATTTGCAGAGTGTGTGGTAAGAATCTTAATCAGGGTGAATGCGGATGTGACACATTTGTAGCAGATCCGAGAATGGCAGCCATCAGTGATATTTTTAAAAATTTTAGTAATAATTAAGTCTTTTGATGAACATGGCTTTTTATTTTTAAAGGAGGTGTAATCCATGTCAATTTGTCCAAAGAATAAGTCATCTAAGTCTCACAGAGATATGAGAAGAGCTAACTGGAAGATGAGCGCACCTAACTTGGTTAAGTGTAACAAATGTGGAGCTCTTATGATGTCTCATAGAGTATGTAAGGCTTGTGGCTCATACAATAAGAAGGAGATTATCCCTCAGGATTAATCCATAGAGACTTTCCTTGCCGGAAAGTCTTTTTTACTTTATAAAAAACTACAATTAATTTATTGTAAAAAAATAGTTGATTTATATTTTTATATCTAGTATATTATTGCGTAGGTGATGTGAATCATCCTAAGTTAGACATTGGAGGTACTATATATGAGCAAGCCGGTTGTCGTTGCACTGGATGCTATGGGCGGAGATAATGCTCCTGTTCAGATTATCAAGGGTGCAGTTGATGCAGTTAATGGAAGCGACAAGGTTATTGTTAAAGTAGTTGGACCTGAAGATGTGGTTAATGAAGAACTTGCCAAATATTCTTATGATAAGGAAAGACTTATCGTTGTTAACGCAACAGAGGTTATTGAGACGGCTGAATCACCTGTTACTGCAATTCGCAGAAAGAAGGATTCATCATTAGTTGTCGCTTTGAACCTGGTTAAGAAGGGCGAGGCAGATGCTTTTGTATCTGCAGGAAGTACAGGCGCAGTTTTGGTAGGCGGACAGCTTATCGTAGGTCGTATCAAGGGTATTGACAGACCACCACTTGCACCGGTAATACCTACAGCTAAGGGACCGGCACTTTTAGTGGATTGCGGCGCTAATGTTGATGCCAGATCTGACCATCTTGTAAAATTTGCCAGAATGGGTTCTATCTATATGGAAAGCGTAATGGGAATTGAGAAACCAAGAGTTGCATTAGTTAATGTTGGTGCAGAGGAAGAGAAGGGTAATGCTCTTGTTAAAGAGACTATGCCACTTCTTAAGGAATGTAAGGACATTAATTTTATTGGCAGCGTTGAGGCAAGGGATATTCCAACAGGATACGCAGATGTAATTGTATGTGATGCTTTTGTTGGAAATTGTATTTTGAAAATGTTCGAAGGCGTGGGAATGACTTTGGTTAAAGAGCTTAAAGACAGTATGATGTCATCTTTTAGAGGTAAGCTCGGTGGACTTTTGGTAAAACCTGCAATGAAGAAGGTTTTGAAGAAATACGACGCCACAGAATATGGCGGAGCTCCTATGATTGGATTGAATGGACTTGTTGTTAAGTCCCATGGTTCATCCGATGCCAAGGAGATTAAGAATTCAATTTACCAGTGTATATCTTTC
>CAZNUK010000080.1:0-8892 GCA_964576255.1 uncultured Butyrivibrio sp. | reverse complement strand
AAAAGAATATTCTCAACGTCCTCACCTACATAACCGGCTTCGGTTAAAGTAGTTGCATCTGCAATGGCAAACGGTACGTTAAGTATCTTAGCAAGTGTCTGAGCAAGATAGGTCTTACCTGAACCTGTTGGTCCAAGCATAAGAATATTGCTCTTCTGAAGCTCTATTCCATCATCTTCCTCTGTATTGGACAACACTCTTTTATAGTGGTTGTATACTGCAACAGAAAGAACCTTCTTAGCTTCCTCCTGTCCTACTACATACTCATCCAAAAGCTCTTTAATTTCCATTGGTTTAAGGAGATTAATCCCGTTAGGATTATCTTCTTCCGCAACAGCTTCTTCTTCGTAAATCTGTGACCCCAGAATGTCATTACATACATCAATACATTCATTACAAATAAACACGTTACCCGGTCCTGCAATCAATGTCTTAACTTCATTTTTATTTTTTCCACAAAACGAGCACTCACACGGATTAATATCCTTTTTCATTGTGCTACCTCCGAATTAATATTTCTGTCAAATTATAAAAGTAATCCCATCCCATACCCTTTGGGGTTCGGGATGGGACCATTAGAACTTACGCTCTTTTCTCTACGACCTTATCAATAATGCCGTATTCAACTGCCTCTGCTGCTGACATATAATTATCTCTGTCCGTATCCTTCGCAATCTGCTCAATATCCTTGCCGGTATTCTCAGCAAGAATTCTGTTTAATTTTGCCTTAGTCTTAAGAATCTCTTCTGCAACAATCTGAATGTCAGAAGCCATTCCCTTAGCACCGCCACTTGGCTGGTGAATCATAATCTCTGCATTAGGAAGTGCATATCTCTTACCCTTAGTACCACCTGCAAGGAGAAATGCTCCCATGCTGGCAGCCATACCAATACAAGTGGTAGATACATCACACTTGATATACTGCATAGTATCATAAATTGCCATTCCCGCAGTAACTGAACCACCAGGACTGTTAATGTATAAATTAATGTCCTTATTAGGGTCCTCTGACTCAAGGAAAAGTAACTGTGCTACTATAAGACTTGCTGTTGTGTCATTAACCTCTTCTCCGAGGAAAATAATTCTCTCTTTAAGTAATCTGGAATAGATATCGTAGGAACGCTCTCCACGACTGGTCTGTTCAATGACATATGGCATATAACTCATATTCCCGTTACCTCCAAATTATAAATCTTATTATTTCTCAACTGCCTTCTTAGCAATTAATTCTGCTGCTTTCTGAACAGCCATATCCGCCTTAATCTGCTCTTCCTCAGCATCGCCCATAAACTCTTTGAGCTTATCAGCTTCCATCTGATACATAGCAGCCATCTTTTCAAGCTCTGCTTCAAATTCCTTGTCTGTAACTTTAATCTTCTCTGCCTTAGCAACCGCCTCAAGAACAAGACTGTTCTTAATTCTTGCCTCTGCTTCAGGTAAAAGGCTCTCAAAGAATCTTTCTCTTGTAGCACCTGTATACTGCAAGTACATATCGAATGAAAGTCCCTGCTGCTGTAATCTCTGTACAAAGTCTTCTGCAATTCTGTCAGCCTGTGTCTTAATCATAGCCTCTGGAATTTCCATTGTAGCATTCTCTACAGCCTTAGCAACTGCCTTAGCCTGCTTCTCTTTGTTAGCAGCATCCTTCTTAGACTCTGTAAGCTTTGCCTTAATGTCTGCCTTACATTCAGCAAGCGTCTCAAATTCTGAAACATCCTTAGCAAATTCGTCGTCAAGTGCAGGAAGCTCTTTGTACTTAATCTCCTTAACAGTTACCTTAAAGAGTGCTGGCTTACCTGCAAGGTTCTCAGCATGATAGTTCTCAGGGAAAGTAACATTAACTTCTACTTCCTTACCAATCTTAGCACCGATTAACTGCTCCTCGAAATTATCAATAAATGAGTTAGAACCAATTACTAATGGATAATCAGTACCCTTACCACCTTCAAAAGCTTCGCCATCAACAAAACCTTCAAAATCAATGATTGTGTGGTCTTTATCCTTAACTCCTCTGCTAGTTGTTACACTAACAAGTCTGGAGTTCTGCTCTCTAACCTTCTCAAGCTCCGCCTTAACATCATCAGCTGTAACCTTAGCATCAACCTTCTCGATTTCAACTCCGAGATAATCTCCCAAAGTAACCTCAGGCTTTAATGCAACTGTTGCTGTAAAGATGAAGTTAGAACCCTTCTCAATCTGAGTAATATCTATTTCAGGCTGTGATACAATGTCAAGTCCGCATTCTGCTGCTGCCTTAGCATATTCACCAGGAATTAAAGCATTAGCTGCATCCTCATAGAAAATTCCTGCACCATATACCTTCTCAATCATCTGACGAGGTACTTTGCCTTTTCTAAAGCCGTTAACAGCGATTTTGCCCTTATTCTTCTCATATGCACCCTGAAGCGCTTTCTCAAAATCCTCTGCTGATACTTCGATAGTAAGCTTAGCCATGTTCTTTTCTAAATTCTCAACTGTAAAACTCATCTAAAATATTTCCTCCTTAACGAGCGACCTAAAATCCTCTATAAATGGTCACACAGCGGTTATTATAGCACAGACCGTTAAAATATGTCAATAAAACAATGCTTTTGCAAATAAAGTCCTAATATGTTAATATATAACAAATAAATTTCACGAGAGGACAAATAAAATGGCTTTTATAGAAGTTTCCAATATTACCAAAAATTACGGTAAAAAATCAGTTCTTAAGGACATAAGCTTTGGTGCCAAACCCGGTGAATGCATTGGCATTGTAGGTGCCAACGGCTGTGGCAAATCCACTTTACTTAAAATCCTGTCCGGCGCAATAAGTCCTAATGGCGGTTCTATTATTTATAAGGATAAAAATCCTCTGGCACAGAAAAAGTATTTCTATGACAGCATAGGCTATATTCCACAGGACAACCCACTTTTTGACAACCTTACGGTATATGACAATTTGAAGCTGTGGTACTGCGACAGCCCCCTTAATCTTGAGGAAGAAATCAAATCCGGTGTTATTGCCCGTTTTGGTATTGATAAATTCTTAAAAACAACTGTAAAGAATCTGTCGGGCGGTATGAAAAAACGTCTAAGCATAGCCTGTGGTGTTGCCAAAAATCCTGACATTCTCATACTGGACGAGCCGGGAGCCTCCCTTGACATCGTGTGTAAGGAAGAAATTCGTACATATATGGAAGAATATATTGGGAAGGGCGGTACAATTATTATTGCCAGCCACGAGGAGCGTGAGCTTTCAGTATGCACCAAAATGTACATAATGGAGGAAGGTATTCTTAATGAATTAGACAAGGACACCTCCATGGACGAAATATTTGGAAGGCTGGTAAAGCAATATGATTAAAAAACATCTTTTATTCCTGCTGTTCCAGCTTCGTGCAGTTTCCAAATCACTGCCACGACTTGTCGCGTGTACATTGGTTCTGGCTTTTATTGTATTTGTTGCGGGATATTGCGGAAATGTAACACTTAATGAAAAAGAGACTTTTGTCAGTATAGATGTGGCTATTGTAATGCCTAATGATGATGACAGACTTAATCTTGGCTACACATTTTTGAAAAAAATGGACAGCCTTAATGAAGTATGCACATTCCATAATATGGAAATGTACGAAGCCCAAAAGGCTTTGCAGAACAATGAAGTCTCCGTAATCATAGAAATTCCCGTCGGATTTGTTGACGGAATTATTTACGGTGACAATGTACCTGCAACACTAATTACAAGGGAAGACGCAGGATTTGAAACACAGTTATTCTGTGCCATTCTGACATCAGGATGTTCAACTCTCTCTTATACGCAGGCAGGAATTTACTCTGTTTCAGACCTGCTTAACGAGTATAACCATCAGGACATTGTGCCGGATGCCGAGGCTAGGCTTAATACCTTTTACCTTAAATATGCTCTTAACAGAGGTTACTTCTTTGACAACCAAAGCACCTCTGCCACCGGAGATGTATCAACCACAGGTTACTATATTGCCTCCGGAATTCTTCTTTTAACCCTGCTATGCGGACTTACTGTTAACAGGTATTTTTCATGTCATCCAGAGTCCGTTTTACAGGCATTAAAACGCTGTGGCATTAATAATGCCTATATTAGATTCACAGAGCTTTTGTCAATCAGCACAGCATTTTATGCACTGTTTGGTGTGATTATTCTGGTTGCCCGATTTAGCGTAGGACAG
This sequence comes from uncultured Butyrivibrio sp., assembly GCA_964576255.1. Taxonomy (GTDB): domain Bacteria; phylum Bacillota; class Clostridia; order Lachnospirales; family Lachnospiraceae; genus Eshraghiella. The sequence goes on along the minus strand of CAZNUK010000080.1, from coordinate 4,705 downwards.
AATGTTTTTAGCTTTGACTTTGGCGGTTTCATAATGCTGTTTGTGGTTATTTTATCCATCGTAAGCTTTTTAATGTTTATAAACAGCCTTACACAAAACAAACTGGCATCCACCCTTCTGACCTTTTTATTAACCGCACTGATGCTATATATGTGCGGCAGAATTATGCCAATGTCCTTTCTTCCTGACGGAGTTGCCGCACTTGGCAGAGTTCTTCCTGCATATCACTGGGGCAAGAGTCTTGAAGGCTGTCTTTTTGGCGGACTTAACGCCCAGACAGTGTTAACACCAATGGCTATTGCAGTTATTTTTTATCTGGGAAGCCTTATTGCAGACAGAATACGTGGGAGGGAACGCTAATGAAAAAATTTGGAACTTGGACTTTAATTCTTATTAAAAGAACCCTAAAAAGCCCTCTGCTTATTATTTTATTATTTACTATGCCGTTACTTGCTTTTATTGTTACCAAAATACCTTCATTTAACAATGAATTAAGCTATCGTGGCGGACTGTATCTTGATGGAAACGATGCGCTCGCCCAGGAAATAAGGGACAGATTAGTTAATGACAACGGTGTATTTGAATTTGTGGAATACGACGATTTGGACAAAATGTATCGGGATGTTCACACCGGCAAAATCACCTGCGGATATATTTTCCCGGATGATTTATCCGAACGAAGCAGCATGAAGGAATGCAAGGGCTGTATAACCGTTATAAAACAGCCGGAGGCAACACTTCAAATTGCCCTTAACGAAATGGTATATGCCAAGCTCATAAGGCAGCAAAATTACGACATTCTGACTTCCTTTGTAACATCTATGGATGTATTTTCAGAGACGGACACCGAGGTCGTTGACAGATTATTGGAATACTATGAGGAATATGCAGACAGCGATATGACTATGCACCTATTATTCAAAACCTACGGAGCCTCAGGCTTAGTGGAAAATGACTCATCCCAATCAGCTGTCACTTTTCCTATCAGAGGAATTCTCGCTATAATGGTTTTCCTTGCAGGAATGTTTGGATGCGTAACTTATATGGCGGATAGAGAAAAAGAAATTTTTGCCACCATAAGTAATGGCTACAAGCTTTTGTGCAGATTCCTGTATGTGTTTATACCTGCATTTTTATTTGGTATAAGTGCAATAATTACCTTGGTTGTATCAGGAAATTTCAACCTTGTTGCCACTGAGATTCTTGGAATGCTTATGCTAATTGCTTTAACTGTGCTTTTTGGAGAATTGTTAATTACTGTGACCAGAAACAGCAAAATCTGCATTGCCACAATTCCGGGAATAATTGTTGGGTGCCTGATATTCTGCCCGATATTTATAACCGCCTCGAATTATCTGCCGGCAGCAAAATTTGTAGAGAAGTTGTTTGTGCCGTATTATTATTTGAATATTTTTATGTAAAAATGTTAGATTTGTGGGTCTTTTTTGTGACGCGAACAGCTCCAAAGTACCACGAACAATATGTGCGACATGGGATTGGGATGCGCAGCGACAGTTTGGATGCGCAGTCCCGGTTTGGACCTGTTTGGATGTTTTTACGTATAGAGACCGAAAAAAGTCTCTATAGCTTCAACATGTAGCTATAGAGACTTTTAATTCTTCAAACTGGACCTAGAGAGAAGAAAAATCTGAATAGAGACATTTTCTGGTCTCCATATCATTATTTTACTTGAATTGGTCCACTTAGAAACTCGAGCAATATTCTAATTATGAATTAGAAGACATCTGCTCTTCCTGCTTCTTGATCATTTTACGAACCATCTCGCCGCCGATAGAACCAGCCTGTCTAGATGTTAAATCTCCGTTGTAACCTTCCTTTAAAGGTACTCCAAGTTCAGAAGCAACCTCCATTTTGAAACGGTTCATTGCGCTCTTAGCCTCAGGTACTGTCATTTTGTTACTATTGTTATAATTGCTTGCCATAACATTCACCTCCATTGAGATTTTTTTTATCAACAGCTAACTTACTGTTGTGGTATTATTATGTGCGTCATCCGTCGAATTATTATGGCAAGTTATTCTAAATTTCTGTAAAAAAAATCTATTATTTGAACATGGTTGAGGTGGCTACATGCTCTGCCATTTCCTCATCAGTAAGCTCCTTAAGAATAGCAAGTGCAAACTCTAATGTTACACCCATTCCTTTGCCGGTGATAAAATGACCGTCCGCCTCCACTGCTGCTCCATTGCAAATAGCACCTGTAAGCTCCTCTTCAAAACCCGGATAACAGGTTGCACGTTTGCCGTTAAGAAGTCCTTTGTGTCCGAGAATACTAGGTCCTGCACAGATAGCGGTAATAAGCTTGTCCTCTTTGGCATATGTATCAACAAGTGCCATAAGCTCTTTATGAGCCTCAAGATTCTCAACTCCCTTAAGTCCGCCAGGAAGCAAAAGGCCCACTCCATCGCTGTAATCATTGTCAGAAAAAACAGTATCAGCAATAACCGGAATATTATGTGAGCTTGTTACTGTGCGCTCCTTATTAATAGAAACTGTACACACATCTATCTTGCCTCTTCTTAAAATATCTATTGCTCCAAGTGCTTCAACAGTCTCAAAACCATCGCCTAAAAAAACATAAAATTTCATAAAAAAAATCCTTTCTTGTGGTTATTTTTGTTCCTATGTGTTATTTTATCCTTATAGGAGTGAATGTTCAATGGAAATCGAAAGAAAATTTTTAATTCAAAAAATCCCATTCTCCGCGGAGGGTTACAGAGCCAGAGAAATCGAGCAGGCTTATCTATGCACCAAGCCCGTTGTGAGAATCAGAAAATCAGATGAAGAATACTATCTCACATACAAAGGCAAAGGGAAAATCGCCCGCGAGGAATACAACCTTCCCCTCACTCGGGAAGCCTATTTTCATCTTAGAGAAAAAGCAGACGGAAATATTCTCACCAAAACCCGTTACGAAATTCCAACAGAAGATAATCTCATTATTGAGCTGGATATTTTTCACGGCAAATTTGAAGGACTAATCCTTGCCGAAGTAGAATTTGAAACTCTGGAGCAGGCAAATAACTATGTGCCACCGGAGTGGTTTGGACGTGATGTAAGCATCAGTGGAGAATACCAGAACAGCAAATTAAGTCAAATGACAACAATACCCGAATTTATATAAGAAAGGACATTACTATGAGTACAACTTTGGAAAAATTTAAAAATTATCTTAATGAAATACAGCAGTATTTTCACGTTAATACACTTTTATACTGGGATATGCGCACCACCGCCCCACGTCTTGGATTAGAATCCAACGGTGAAGCTATCGCGTATTTTTCAACAAAAGAATTTGCCCTCAAAACCTCTGACGAGCTGGGTGAAATGCTTGATACTTTATCCACGCCGGAGGAATTTGACGCTCTTAATGAAACAATGAAATTCGTCGTTACCAAGATGAAAAAAGAATATGACCGCAACAAAAGAATTCCTGCGGATTTTTACGAAGAATATGTAAGAGCGCAGAACGCCTCTGAGAACGCATGGGAAATTGCCAAAAACACCAATGATTTTGCACTTTTTGCGCCCCATCTGGAGAAAATCATTGAGTTAACCAAGCAGATGACTGCTTACACCGACCCGGGCAAGGAGGTGTACGACGCCCTTCTTGATACCTACGAGGAAGGCATGACCTCAAGAGACATTGACATTCTTTTTGAAGAAATGAAAAAAGAGCTTATCCCTCTTGTTAAGAAAATAGTTGCAGCAAGAGAGCCTGATGACTCATCTTTTAAGGCTCACTACGATATTAATGCACAGAAAAAAGTTCAGGAAATGCTTCTTAAATATATTGGTTTTAGCTTTGATGCCGGAGCAGTTGGTGAGACGGAGCATCCATTTACACTTAATTTTAATTCCAAGGATGTGCGCGTAACCAACCACTACTACGAGAATGACGCTATTAGCGCAATGTTCTCCGCTATCCACGAGGGTGGTCACGGAATTTTTGAGCAGAATGTCAATCCTGAATTTGATGGCACAGTCGCAGGAAGCTGCTGCCATATGGGCATCCACGAAAGCCAGTCCCGTTTCTACGAAAATATTTTGGGCAGAAACATTAACTTCTGGATTCCGATTTACGACAAATTGCAGGAGTTATTACCTGCTTTTAAAAATATCAGCATCGAGGATTTTTACAGAGAAATCAATCACGTCCGCAACAGCTTCATAAGAGTTGACGCAGATGAGCTGACCTACTGCTTCCATATTATTTTACGATATGAAATGGAAAAAGAAATTTTCAGAAACAACACACCTGTTAGTGAGCTCCCTGCTCTCTGGAACAAGAAAATGGAGGACTACCTTGGAATCACCCCTAAGACTGATGCTGAGGGAATTCTTCAGGACACCCATTGGTCCGACGGTTCCTTTGGTTATTTTCCATCCTATCTTCTTGGAACAATATATGACGGAATGTTTCTGGATGCTATGGAGGCTGACCTTGGGGATGTTGATACAATTCTTAAAGAGGGACGTATTAGTGAAATTACTGCCTGGCTTAATGATAAAATCCACCGCTATGGCAGCACCCGTACTCCATACGAGGTAATAACTGCTGTGTGTGACAAAAAAGTAACCTCCGAGCCGATTATCAGACACTTTAAGAAAAAATACGGCGAATTATATGGAATCTAAATTAGTTGATACTTTTTTAAATTTATTAAAAGGGGCTGTCGGGAAA
>CAZNUK010000079.1:0-9344 GCA_964576255.1 uncultured Butyrivibrio sp. | reverse complement strand
TGCCAAGCTGTCTGTTTGTGTTCATTGCTGTAAGATTGTGCTGTACTACCATAATAATTCCTCCTTGAAATTCTATACGACATCCTTGCCGTATTGTGATTGATTGTAGCGGTTAAACCGCCGGGTTAAAGTACCTTTCTTACTTGTATTATAATAACAGAATATATTACTATATTCTGAGTTATAACCCTATTCACACAAAGCAAATATTAAATTGTAAATTGGATACATGGGATAAAACTATCTTATAATAATCGAAGCCGATACGCGTTAATCATACCGGCCCCGATATGATAGTCTCCTAAATTACTGAAGTAATGAAAGAACACCCTGTGTAGCCTGGTTTGCCTGAGCAAGCATTGACTGACCTGCCTGTGCAAGAATATTATTCTTGCTATACTCAACCATTTCAGAAGCCATATCAACATCTCTGATAAGTGACTCTGCTGCCTGAGTATTTTCAGCAGTGGTATCAAGGTTAGCAATTGTATGCTCAAGTCTGTTCTGGATTGCTCCGAGGTCTGAACGTAAGCTTGAAACTGCCTTGATATCATCCTGAATCATAGTCATTGCACTTGCATACGCTACGTTATCATCTAATGTTCCTTCATTTCCAGTTACATCTGTAAGACCTAACTGGGTAATAGATGATGAATTAGACGCTAACTCTGTGAGCTTAGTAATCTCAACTCCAATAGTCTGATTTTCCTTAGCACCAACCTGAAGTTTCTTGCCTGTGAAGTTTCCATCAAACAATGTCATATCATTGAACTGTGTTGTGGATTCAATTCTAACAAGCTCTTCTCCAAGATTCTTCATCTCCTTATTGATAGCTGCTCTATCAATAGAAGTGTTTACATCGTTGGCACCCTGGGTTGCAAGTTCGTTCATACGCTGAAGAATTGAGTGAACTTCGTTAAGTGCACCTTCTGCTGTCTGAATAAGTGAAATTCCGTTCTCTGCGTTGTTCGAAGCTTTATTAAGACCTTTAATCTGGCTTCTCATCTTCTCTGAGATAGAGAGACCAGCAGCGTCATCTCCTGCTCTGTTGATTCTGTAGCCTGAAGATAACTTCTCTGTTGATTTTGCCTGAGCTCCGGTAACCATACCAAGCTGTCTGTTTGTGTTCATTGCTGTAAGATTGTGCTGAACTACCATAATTAATTCCTCCTTGAATTACATCCGGCATCCTTGCCGTTATATTTAGTTGTTGATTGATTATAGCGGTTGCCCGCCGAGTTGTAAGTAATTAACTTACCTATATTATTTATCGGAGTGAGTTTTTAAAACTTAACCCCTGATAAAAAACTTTTTTATTTTTTCTTATCAAGAAAATATGGTTCGGATGATATGTTGTTCATAGTCTTGTAATAGTTTGCTGCAAGCTCCCTGCTCTTCTTGAGCTGGCGCACTTCTTTTTTCAAAGATGCAAATCTGCTTTTTACAAGATCTTTGTTGCGGCTTTCCATAACCTGAAGAGCAGTACTCTTATCAAGAACCTCTTTAATAAGCTCCTGCAAACGCTTAATTTCTGTAGCATAAGTCTCCCGGTTATTTTCAATCTGAGCCTTAATATTATCGTAGAGAATCTGAAAACCTCTATCAAGTTTTTCAAGCTCTCTTATAAGCGCATCCTTTTGTTCCACATTCTTATTAAACGCTTCATCATCAAAATCTTCTGCAGTAACAATGTCCTTCTGGACAGTTGTCAGTTTTGAAAGCTCATCAAGGAATACTATCTTCTTATTAAGACTCTCTTCCAGTATCAAAAGATAATTTTGTGTATTTTCCATATAATCACCTGTACATTACTCGCTAACAGCTGTCTTCGTTGCCTTCATTACTTCTTTCCAGGTATCTCTCATTCCTCTAAGATGCACGAGACACTCCTCGATAATTTCAACATCCTTCTTAACGTTAGCCCATACCAGTCTTCTCTGCAAGTATTCATATACCACATCAAAGTCCTTGGCAACAGCATATTTAAAATTAAGGGTTGCGCGGAATTCATCTATAATGCGCTGAGCCTTTTGAATGTTAATATGTGCCTTCTCTATATCGTTTTTCTCAATAGCCATCACTGCAATATTAAGAAATTTGATTGCGCCATCATAAAGCATCAATGTCAGCTCTGCCGGTGTTGCCGTTAAAATTTTCTGTCTTTGATACGCCTCGTATCCCGCCTGGTTATTAACCATTGCCGAACCTCCTGTTCATTAAGCACTTCCTAACAAACCTGCCAAAGAACTACTCTGTGACTGTAATTTTGAAAGTGCAGTTTCCATTGCCGCAAATTTTTTGGCATATGTCTCCTCGTATTCTTCAATTCTCTCTTCCCAATCTTCGATTTTGTTTGTATAGTCGCTATACTGACTTGACATCTGCTTGTCGTTATAGATTGTAAAAGCACTGCTAAGAGAGCTTGAAGACATTTTCTTAGAAAGTGTCTCATATAAATTAGTTGCCAACGTCTGGAAAAAGCTAATCGTTGCATCCGGGTCCTTGGAAATCATAGCCATAAGCTTATCCTCATTACCGGATACACTGGCATCATCTGCATTTCCGTCAATATGGAACATACCTCTTTCCGAAGCACTTGTTGTAAAATAACTTCCAGTTGCAATTCCAAAGCTTGACAAGGAATAGTTAACTCCGTCAATTGTTAATGTTGTTCCAAGAATCGCTGTTTTAAGAGCGGAAGAAATGCTTCCAAGGGTGGAATCCTTTCTAAGGAGTGCATCCTTAACCTTTGTCTCCCAGTCTTCAATCTGTTTTTCTGTCATACTTTCCATTTCTTCATCTGTTAACGGCTCATAGCCATCTGCAGAATCAGCATTATAAAGGCCATCTATGTAACCTATCATTTCGTTATATGCTGAAAACATGGAAACTATTTTATCGTAAATCCCCTGTGTATCATTAGATGTATTAATAACAACCGGATTATCGTTTTCTACAATCTTTCCATCTTCATCCACAGAAGTTGTTACTGTTGTTGCTGTTGCATTAATACTAAGTCCGTTAATTGAGTATGAATTAGTATTGGATGTAAAAGTTGCTCCATTTAATTTAATGATGGAATCCTTAGCTGTGATTCTTGCAGAATCATTAGAATTAACAAGTTCTCCTGCATCCACTTTACTCACAATTTCTCTGGCTAATGCAACTTCACCGCTAACATCACTTTCAATTCCTGACAAAATCGCTTCATTCAGTTCATCCACTTTTGCCTGCAAAAGTGTTTCATCATCAAGATATGGCTGATTCTCATCAATCACTGCCTGATGTTCTGCAATCTTGTCATTATTACCGCTTATAGTTGTTTCAAGCTTCTCTTTGGCTTCAATATACGCTTCTTCTGTATCATAATCCTCGGACCAGTCGTAGTCCTCCGCGTTAAGCTTGTCTAATTTCTCCTGAGCCGTTGCATTGGATTTCTCAAGGCTCTCAATTGAAGACTTAGCGGAATCAACCTTATTCTGAATGGAGGTTCTGTAAGAATCAACCGTCCATTTTGAAGCAGCATATCTCTCATCCACTTCTGCAGAAGCATCAAAATCTTCCCCTGCAAGCTCTCTATAATACTGCATTTCTGCGGTTTCATTACCATCCACGTCTGTGACCGAAAAAAGTCCCAGCTTCTGTAATGCCGCAAGTCCATTAGAATCTGCTGCAGTAACCGTAAATTCATTCTCAAGTCCGGATGTCTTGGAGCTAAGGAAAAATCTTCCCGTATCCTCGTCAAAGTTTGCCGAAATATCTCCACCTTTAAATGCCGCAGATAACTTCGCAATACTCATATCTCCCGAAAGAGAAATTTCTTTATCGCCAATCTTGATTGTTCCTTCGGTAATTCCAAGATCAGAAAGCTTTGTAGAATTGGTAACCTTATCACCGGAGTCTTGGCTAACCTTTCCACCTGTCAGATATCCCGAAGTCGCAAGCTGTTTGACAGACAAAGTCTGTGTAGATGTAACAGCGCTTGTAGATGCTGACACCTGTGCAACATTACTATTACTAATTGTAGCTTTCTTAAGTGTATAGCTAGAGGAATATCTCATACTGGAAAGTGTATTAGTATAAAAGCTGTACACTTTAGTGTTAACATCCTTCCACGCATCCATTGTCCAAGCTGTTTTGGTCTGTTTTTTTACATAGTTGTCTTTCTTGGTAGAATATGCAGACACAAGTTCCTGTATCATAGCATCTGTATCAAGTCCTGATGCCATACCTGAAAGTCTGATAGCCATATATATTCCTCCTTTCTAACCTTTCTCGTCAAGAAATACACCTGCAAGCTCCCAAACCTTGGCAATCATATCCAAGGTCTCCTCTGCAGGGAATTCCTTAATTACTTTATCAGAGTTCTTATCAACTATCTTAATAGTAACCCTGTTTGTCTCATCATGAAATCCGTATTTAGCGACAGTATTTGGATTAATTTTCTTATTAATATCAGACACTGCCTGTTTAATGGTATTCTCAGAAGGAGCATTCTTCTGGTTGCTTTCTACAACATTAGAAGCCACCGCTGTTTCTGCCCCACTAGAAATATTAGTGTTAATATCAGAAGTATATTGTGTACTCCTGGTTTCCGTTGTGTAGGAACTTCCTACTTTGCTTACTGAATTATTAACTCCGTCAATCTTCATTTCCAAACCTCCTTGTAACTTGATTAACTTGCATTCCATTGCCTACTATTAGTTTCTTACATATATTTCGGCATAACATTAGAATAAGTTAATACTATCCGAATAAATTTTTTAATGCTTCCAAGCCTGCTGACTCACTGGCAGCCTTATTTGCTTCCTGAATCTGCAAATAAACCTCTTTACGATATACCGGAACTGACTTCGGAGCAGATATACCAATCTTAACCTGATCACCCTTGATATCAAGCACGGTAATTTCTATGTCATTATTAATAACAATGGACTCATTCTTTTTTCTTGATAATGCTAACATCCGCGCTCCTCCTTTTTGTTCTGAAGAATATCATATATATTCATTCTAACATCATAATCATCATTATTTACAATAATCTGACAACCTTTTCTTGTATTACCATTAATAATAAGAGGTGCCTTTACGTTGGCTGTCATCTTAGTCAAATCAGAAGGAACTGTAAGAATGCACAGAACTAAAAGTTCTTCGTCACTCGCATATTCCCCAAGAGGTTTAAGCCATTCATCTTCAACTGTTGGATTGTAGGTCTCCATAATAATTGTCGGATCAATTACAGGAAAAGCAAGTCCTGCTTCTTCCATTGACTGAAGCCACATAATTTTGTTTTTACCCTCTTTATCCGAATCAAAGATAAGAGCATATTTTTTTAATCCTTCAAAACCCATAAGCCCCTGTTCAAATACAATAAGCTTATCATCCTGAATATCAATTTCTCCAAATAATCTTGAATTAATCTGCATAATTCTTCTCCTCTTAACGATTAAATATAATTAATAAGTGACTGTTTTACACAATCAGAAGCTGCTGTGAGGGCTGCTTCATACAAGGTGGAAGCTGCTGAATACTTAATAATGGTATCCTCAAGTTCTGCGTCTTCATTTTTGGACTTCAAATCACTAAAGGTGGTGTTCTGCTCTGTCAGACGGCTCTTGGTAAGAGTAAGTCTTTTGCTTCTTGCTCCCAAATCAGCCAGCTGCAAATCTACGGTTTGCTGATAACCTGCAACTCTTGTCAGCTCTTTGGAAAAAATACTTTCCATATAAGATCTGGCATAATCAAGTTCTCTTTCACAAGCCTCCAGCATAGTCTCCATATCAGCTTTTTCCGCCTCTGTGTATACTTCACTGTTGTATTTATCTTTTAATTTGTCAATTTTTTCTTCGATATCTGCTACATTCTGAAGAGCGTTACATAAGTCATCTATATCTCTGCCTATTTTGTAGCTTAAGGTTTCTGACCCAAGAGTGTTAACTCTGAGGGACTGATTGAAATTAATCGTATAATTAATATTCTGTCCACCTTCAGTCTGGGTGTATTCAATCACATTATTAGGATCTGAAATATCAGTACAGTTAAAATACATCTCTGGTCTGACATCACCCTTGGCGAATTGTTCTTTCTGATATGTAAAAGTAATTTCTTCAGAATTTCTGAACTCTGTATATAAATCATCACTGATTACGAGTTCTCCGGTATCGTACACATAGTATATGGTTCCTGTCTGATTTTTATAATCAGGGTCCGCTGCAATCGCTTCCATTTCTTTATGTGAAACTGCCTCTGTAATGGCATATTCTGTTCCGTCCACCATAAGAGAGCTAAAATTCTCCTTCGAACAATTCTGGTATGCAATTCTTAATCTGTGAACAGTTACTCCATCCGGCATATCAGCCGCATCAATGTTATAAATGCTGTCTCCGTCTACAGGAGCACTAATAATTGTAGCTTTGTCCAAATCTGCTCCCGTAAGTACTTCTGTAATCTCATAGCTTTTATTAGCTTCCTCATCTGTAAGAAATGTAAATGCAGTGTCTGTTTTAAATCCGGTAAAACAATATCTTCCTGCATAATCCGCATTAGCTTCTGCATAAAGAGCGTCCTTATACTGCTGAAGCACCTCAATAATGGCATTTCTATCTTTCTCTGTAAACTGGTCAGATGCACCCTGGTTACAATACTGGTAGATGTCAGAAAGAATGGAATCCATATTAGTTAAGGAGCTTTCCGAAACTTCCAGCCATGCCTGTGCATCAGGAATATTACTTTCAAGATACTGATTTATCTCATTCAAACTAGCTCTTAATGACAATGCCCTTATGGCAACAATCGGATCATCTGATGGTCTTGTTATTTTTTTCTCAGTGGCCATCTGGTTCTCCAATTCTGCCAGATTGCTTTTGGACTTATTAACATTACGTAATGTGGAGTTCATCATCATAGTATTAGTAATTCTCATGGTATTCCTCCTTCATAGTATTGGTTTATATTCCAGTTTCTTCAATCAGCTTGCTGTAAATCTGCTGCATTACCGAAATAACCTTTGATGACAACTGGTAAGCATTCTGGAATTTAACCAAATCCACCGCCTCTTCGTCCTCATCAACACCGGAAATAGATAAACGCTGATTATCTATTGTTGATCTGATGTTGTCATAATTTTCTGAAAAAGTCGAAGCACGTTTGGTATCAATTCCAATTACAGATACAATTGACCTTAAATATTCTTCAAAAGTACAGTTGTCTAAAACAACCTCTTCTCTTAATTCATACAATGCAGTTACCATATCCACATTAGCTGCACCCTGAGTTGGGTCGTATGAGTATGGCAAAAGCGAAATATCTTTAATAATCTCCGGGTTAACAGTTACGTTAGCAGCTGTAATATAATTGCTTACTTCGTCTGTTTTGCTAAAATCATTAATAAAGAAATCCAAAACATCTTCATTATCGCCCTTGATAGTAGAATTGACCATATCAGCAAATTTACTTATAAATTCATTAAGCTGCTGCTGATAGTAAGGAATTCCCTTATAAGTCGAGTTGCGGTATGGGTCAACCACAAGAGTTAATTCTTTGGTATATCCCTGAGCTACCAAGTCAACATATTCATCACCTGTAAGCTCATATACGCTTACAACTTCACCATCTTTCTTATAGAATTCTCCGTTTTCATCGACCATTCCTAAGATTTCATAACCGCTGTTACAACCATCTCTTATGTCAATGGCTGCTTTTAAAGAGCCATGCATTGCACTGTTGTACACATTAAAGGTTAATCCATTATTCCATCTAAGCTGATATAGTCCATTAACATCAGAAGCATTTCTTCTTACACTACTTTCTCCTGTAACGTCAGAAATCGCTTTATAATCGTATGTTTCAATAAACTTTTCATTATTAACATATACCAGATATTCTGATGTGCCATCTCCATTAGGTGTTTCATCAACCTGAACATCAAAATACTTATCAAGCTCGTTAATAAGCTTTTCCCTGGCTGCTCTTAAATCCGTAGCATCTCCACCGGCACTTTCAGTATCGTTAATCTGTCTGTTATATTCAATTATCTCTTCAGCAAGGTCGTTGAAATTAACAGAACCTCTTGCCTCACAGAGAATAGTGTTATAATAGTAACCATCAACCAAAATCTGGTCGTTAATATATACAATGTATTCAGTGGCACCGCCGCCCATATCCTTCTCAGTGACAGAAGTATTAATATATTTAGAAAGCTCATCAACCAAAAGATTTCTGGCATCTATTAAGTCATTAGGAACCCCGCCATTAATTTGAATAACATTTATCTGCTTATTCAATGACGCAATTTCTTCTGCAATGGTATTAATAGAATCCACTGTTGTCTTAACCTCATCATTAGCCGACTTCTGAATATCGGATAAGTTAGTTGACAACGTATTAAAATAATTACATAAGCTAAGAGCATAGTTAACAAACTGGTTTCTTGCAACATCACTTGTCGGGTCCATTGTAAGAGAATTAATTGTCTTAAACAAATTCTCATATTCTGTAATAAATCCCTCCAAGGTAAACTCATCCAAATAATCTTCTGTAAGAAGAGAATATCTCTCCAGCGTAGAATACTCACCATAATTAGCATTATTATTCCAATACTTAGTGTCATAATAAGAGCTTCTAAGCTGATCAATAGAATTAACCGTTACACCGGTTCCCACTGTTCCATATGTAGAATACACACGAATAGAGGATGAAGGCGATGTATTGGCATACTGTTTGGTATATCCCTCTGTGTTTACATTGGCGATGTTATGTGCAGTTGTATTAATTGAAATATTGCTGGCTGCAAGTCCTGACGATGCAATCGTCATGCCAAAAAAGGTATTAGCCATTTAATCACACTCCTGTATTAAGTACCAAAGTTTCTATTAATTCACTTACTACGTTAATATATCTTGACGCCGCATTATATGCCTGCTGATATCTAATCATATTGCCAAGCTCATCATCTGAAGAAACGCCCATAACCTGCTGTCTCTGATCATCCAATGCCGATGCCAGCGACGCCTCATTGGTAGCCATACTATTATATATCTTACCTGTATTAGCTATATCGTTAGTCAGGGTTTCATAAAACTCTTCAAAAGTAAGTCCGTCCCATCCAGCATTATAAAATAGCTGGTCATCCTGGAATAACTGTACCAGTTTCTCTGCTGTAGCATAATCATCCTCCCCTACTTTAGTCGTTAAAGGAAGCTTGGAATAATCATCCATAACCACTGTATTAACAGAAATATTGGTTATTGAATATGCGCTGGCATTACCAAAGCTGTTCACATCATTACGTACATAAAAAATCTGACCATCAATTTCCTGTTGTATATATCTGTCAGTATAATTCC
>CAZNUK010000078.1:0-9361 GCA_964576255.1 uncultured Butyrivibrio sp. | reverse complement strand
TTATCGTCTCCTCCACTAACAGCTACAAATTCTATCCTGTTCTGGATTTCATCCAACACAGTCGGCATACATCGCTTTAATTGATACATTCTGGCATTTTCTGAAAAACCTGCAGAAATGCTAACCTCTGCTACCTCATATTCTTTTAATTCCGCATTAAAACTTCCAAACACTCCATATACAAAAAAAAGCATAACGGAAGTAATTAACTGTGATACAATTAATATAATATATATACTCCGATAGCCCACTATGGAATTTTTGATATTTTTAATAACTATGCTTAACATAGACCTCTCCTTATAATGCAGGCTATGTATTCATAGCCTGCAAACCGGTTGCTAAATAATATTTATATTAATATGTCTGAATTACCTCATAAGTATAACTGTCCAATATAACTGAATCTGTATATGGAGAATAATATACTTTTGCATGATGGTAATAATCAACATACATATATGAAGCATCTCTTATTATGGTCACAGTAAAGGTTCCCCCTGGAGCCAATTGCTGTGTTTCTGAATCACTATCTGTATAAGCATTATAAATATCATTCCATTCACACACCTCACCATAAAACTTATAAACATTACTGTATGTATTCTGAGCCTTTAAATTGGCATATGCAGTCTTTGTACCGGAATAATATGTTCCGTACGCATTGAATGCCCCAATATCACCTGCATAAGTATCGCTATAAGTTGTTACACCTTTAAGATTCGCAGATCTGCTAACAGTTCCTGCAAAAACGGTAGTTCCTACTACTGCTGTGAGCATAAGTCCGCAGACAATGCCCTTAAATAAATTAGATTTTCTCATATCTTATTCAATCCTTTCTTTTCGTTATTTTCGAGTTTTCACCAACTCCTGTTTCAAGTTTAGAACTTAATAGTAATTCATACAATACTTCATGCACAAAACGACACATTTATTGCATATTTGGTCGATTTTTGGTACTTGACTTCACCAATCTGTTAATCATTTCACACAGTTGGAGAAATGCAGTCAACATTATTCCCATTCCAACGCTTATTGCGAAGTCATAATAATTATTTCTATAGAGCCAAATATATATCGCAGTAAATAACCAGGATAACACAATTGCACCCACTTTTGACAACCAATTTACTATAAGTTCAATTCCATAAAGTCTTAGATATTGGTCTTTCCTCCTTTCCTGTAAGTATTTACACTTACTAGAAAAAGTGGTACACTTATACTTAGTACTTTTTCTAGAAGTGCTGTTTGGTTTGGGACTCTGGTGTTGCGCAACATATATCAGGGTCCCTTTTATATAAAGCGTTTAACGCTTCATATCCTTTATATAATCTCCCCATCACTTATCTCCACAACCCTTTCGCAACCTTCGGCTACGTCCATGTCGTGAGTGATAATTACTATTGTCATCCCTTCTTCATTAAGTCGCTTAAATTCCTTCATTATCTCCGCAGAAGTGTTCACATCCAGTGCTCCTGTTGGCTCGTCCGCAAGAAGAAGCTTTGGATTATTAACTATGGCTCTTGCTATTGCCACACGCTGCTTCTGACCACCGGAAAGCTTATTGACGCGCTTGTCCGCCAGTTCTTCTATTCCCATCTTTCTGAGGGCTTCTTTGGCACGTTCCTTTTTCTTGCCCTTGTTCTTGGAGAAATAGAGTGGAATCATTACATTTTCAACGGCTGAATATTCTTCAACCAGAGCAAAATCCTGAAGCACAATTCCGATTTCGCTATTTCTTATTGTGGCACGCTTGTTCTCGCTGATTTTGCTTACATCTCTATCTGCAAGCTTGTATGTACCCTTTTCAAAATCATCAATACAACCAATGATGTGCATAAGTGTGGATTTGCCGGCACCGGATTTGCCGATTATGGCAACCATTTCTCCTTCATCTATGGTAAGGTTAACGCCCTTTAAGGCGGTAAAGGCATTGGATTTGCCAAGGTTATAGGTTTTGTAAATGTTTTCTAATTTAATCATAAGTTGTTTACCTCCACTACATGTTGTTACGTATGATATTGATTGGTTGCATTTTGTTTAAAATTCTAAAAGGAAGAATTACAGACATTAGAATCAGCAATAAAGTTATACCACTCAACATCCAAATGTGATGTACAGAGAATTTCAATGCAAACAACCTTGCAACATCTGTACCATTAATTATTACGCTTATACATATGGCAACCAGCAAAGAAACTATTGCAACCATTCCCCAATGAACAATAGATAATATGGTTGTTTTTCTCCATGAATTACCATACACAAAATATATACCATAATTTCTTTGTTCCGCATAAACTGTTATTACACCCGAAGCAGTAACACTAATTACAGCAAACATCAACGCTACAATAAACACCAAAATCATCGGTATAAGTTTTATCTGCAATAGTTCCATAGAGTATTCATATATTTCATCTGTGGTATGCATATTCATTCCTTCAATGTACTTATATTGCTGATTAAGAATCTCTCGATTAGTTTCCATTTGTTCCTTTGTAATATCATCCTCATAATCAATAATAATGCTTTGAGACGAATATGGTTTTACTTCCCTAAACATATCCTCATATGATGCCAATACATAAAAGCCCTGACTAATGTCTTCACATGAGTAAAAATCCAAATAACTTATGTTGCTACTGTGTGTTGCATCCTTAAACACAAGTTCATTATTGTCATATATTCCTGTTATCTTCAAAGTAACTTCACCCACTTTTATCAAATCACCAATATCGCAATCAGGCTGAAATTCATTGCTTACCACAGCTCGAATAACTCCATCTTCTTGATTTCCACTTTCACACCATCCACCTTTAACTAATGGTACTTGATAACAATTCTCTTCAGGATTAGTTGCAACAAGATAATAATGATTCGAATTTCCATCATCAAAATCATAGCAATATTTCTTGTTTACTTTTTCCACCTTTAACAAAAGTTCACTTATATCAGTATCGTAATTGAAGTTTCTCGTCCATAACACAACGCCTGTTTCATCAAGGTAATCTTTTACCCCCTTCCAAAGACTTAACTGTTCTATACTAGAGGATATAGTAAAAATAGCTACTATATACACTAGTATCACTTGTATTGTTGCAATCAAATTTCTTTTGTAATTGCGAATAAACTGATTAACTCCCAAAATAAACATATTTTACACCTCCTTTATAAGTGCAACAGGAGTTTTTTTCACAAAATGCACTACAAGAGATAAATACGTAATTAAAAGTACTACCAAATACATCAAAGCAATCTCTATGTATACCCTTGTATTCAGATAATACCTCATATATTCAAACATTGATTCTGACATTGGCATTACAACTTTAATAAATAAAATCATCCCTATTGAAAGCGGCACTACCGACATAAATAGAAGCTCCATTAGATAAATAACTGCTGCTTTTATTTTGGTACACCCACATATTCTTGAAACTGAAAACATTCTACGCCGTTTATTCAATAAGTGACTATACACTATACAGCAATTCACACCGCACATAAAAATAAATACCGCAAGAATCAACATAATACTTCTGTATACGCGATATTCATTCTCATTTTTAATTCCATTAAACTCAGGCATTTCCACCTTGTCTCCTAAGTACAGGTTCACTGCACCAGATAGAACATCATACTCAGGTTCTAACATTGGTCTAGTAAAAGATATGTATATATATGCTATTTCTAATTTCTCCGGAAGCTTACTAAAAGGGATTTCTATCACATCACAATATGGACTGTCTTCTTCAAACATTCCAATTATAGTATATTCCTCATCACACAGTACAATTGTATCTTCTTCCGGAAGAATATCACTACCCACTAATGCTACCTTTTTATCGGATTCAAACTGCTGAATAACATTCTCCACATCAGTGTCAAACCTTGTATTATCTGTATCCAAATATTTATATAGAACATTATTTATTAGAATTGTCGGAACAACGTATTCTTTTTCTTCAATGTTGTATCCTCCATCCGACATAATTCCGCCTTTTCCCATTACATAAATTCTTTCAAATTTTACATCCATTGAGGCAATGACGGATTCATAAAACCCTTCAACTTCATCTTTTGTAATGAAATTATTACCAACAACTTGAAATTCATAACTAAGAGCTCTATCCTCCACGACTCCAACCTTTGTATTGTAATGATTTATCACACCATACGAAAAAAACACAACTACCACAGAAATCAACTGTACAAGAAAGATAAACAACAAAAGTGTTTTTTCATTCTTCAACATATACTGTAAATCTTTCTTTATATAATGAAACATCGCTAATACCTCTTATACTTTCTTAATCATAATATAGTGTCATCCCACTTGTAATGGAATGACACTTTGTTAATTTTACTCGTAATACTGATTACCAATATACTCAAAATCATCCAACACCTGTGGCTGATATGGGCTAAGTGTGCATATATTACAAATAGTTGTTTTGTCACCATACAAATATTTGGTATATGTCACATCTCTTTTTTCTCCTTCTCTGATTGCGTCGCACCCCATATTGTGCAGGTGCCTGCAACAAGTAACAACATATTAAGTCCTCATTAACTCCTGCTTCAAGTTTAGAACTTAAGAGCAAGTCACACAATGCTTCACGCACAAAACGACACATTTATTGCATATTTGGTCGATTTTGGTACTTGACTTCACCAATCTGTTAATCATTTCACACAATTGGACTAAGTAAGGTAACAGTTGCATTTGCAGGCTTATTATTCTCATCTTACATTAATGAAGAATTTTTACAATAGCTTTTGCGCGAACGGGGTGTTTTTTTTGCGCAAACGGTCATTTTTTACTCTTTTTACACTATTTCCCCATCACTTATCTCCACAACCCTCGCGCAGCCTTTTGCTACGTCCATATCATGAGTGATAATTACTATTGTCATCCCCTCTTCATTAAGTCGCTTAAATTCCTTCATTATCTCTGCTGAAGTATTTACATCAAGCGCTCCTGTTGGCTCGTCCGCAAGAAGAAGCTTTGGATTATTAACTATGGCTCTTGCTATTGCCACACGCTGCTTCTGACCACCGGAAAGCTTATTGACGCGCTTGTCCGCCAGTTCTTCTATTCCCATCTTTCTGAGGGCTTCTTTGGCACGTTCCTTTTTCTTGCCCTTGTTCTTGGAGAAATAGAGTGGAATCATTACATTTTCAACGGCTGAATATTCTTCAACCAGAGCAAAATCCTGAAGCACAATTCCGATTTCGCTATTTCTTATTGTGGCACGCTTGTTCTCGCTGATTTTGCTTACATCTCTATCTGCAAGCTTGTATGTACCCTTTTCAAAATCATCAATACAACCAATGATGTGCATAAGTGTGGATTTGCCGGCACCGGATTTGCCGATTATGGCAACCATTTCTCCTTCATCTATGGTAAGGTTAACGCCCTTTAAGGCGGTAAAGGCATTGGATTTGCCTAAGTTGTAGGTTTTGTAAATGTTTTCTAATTTAATCATTGTATAATTCTCCTAATATGCGGTGTCTCTTAATACGTTCATTGGACTACGTTCCTTTAGAGTGCTTCCAGTTAGAATCATTGTACACATAACTATTGTGACACAAATAAACATTATTAGCCCCATCTGAATACTATCCAGAGAACAGTTTATTTCTCCTAAAATCAAAAACTTATTCTGTAAAACAACAAATGAAACTGCTAAAAACACCGCCAGTATGCTATTTAAAAACATTTCCAATCCTGACATTAAAACAGCGTTTCTGTAAGGCATACCACATATATAAAGTGTTGCATAATAACGCATACTATTGGCATTTTTTATTGACACCATACAGATAATGCACACTCCCAAAAGTACAAATACGGCTATTGTAAGAGGAACATATTTTATCATTAATGTTCTCATTTCCTCTTGTTGTTGTTCAACCATAGTAGAAATTTCAGGAAATGCTTCTGTGGTATATGTTCCGTTTTCATATTCAAAATCCATAACTTTCTGAAAGTTTGCTTGTCTTTCTTCCTCAGTTATGCTATCTTCAAACTTGATTATACATCTAAAGTTCACCTCAGGTGTTGGTTTAGGAATTTTAGCAAATTCTTTTTCCGTGGTAATGACAAGTGCATACCCAAGCTGTTCATAGCTGTAGGTTCCAAAAATATCACTACTTTCCATAGTTTTTCCAATTCTCACTCCATTACCAAATAAAAGTTTCTGCCCAGATGCAACAACTCCTGTAACTCTTGCAGGAACATCAAAGGTTCCACCCTCATAATCGTAAAATTCCAGATTAATAATATCCCCTTCTCCAACCCCAGCTTCGTTTTCCGATATAAGCACTTGCATTAAACTATCCTTTGAATATGTATCATTAATTAATGACCCCTCTTTAAGTCTAGGTGTTAATTTATCCATCGAGTAATCGCTATATAATAAGCAGGTGTTAAGTTCGTTCACGTCTTCACTTGCACAGAAAATCTCTCTGGTCATTATGGCTTTCTCATATTTGGTAAGCTCCGTTACATCAAAATAAGGACTTAACTGAGCTATGATAATACTATTCTTATTAAGATATGGTTCCAAAAAACTATTCATTCTCTGCTGTGCACTTATATTGCTCAAAAAGATTGTGCAGGCTATGAAGGTTACTGCAAGAAGAAGCACCGACACAATGTTGTAACCTATATTTCTTATGTATTCACCAATTGAAAATTTTACCATCTTATCCCCTCCTCATTTCAAGTACTTTTCTTCTCGTGTTAATTATTGTCATCACAAGTGTCCCAAGAATTATACAGCCCGCATAAGCCAAAAGCATAATTCCATAGACTTTTATACTGAAAATGGATATACCAATTTCGTAAACTTCCATAAGTGTTTTTTCTATAAAAAATCTGAACGCAGCTACTCCTATAATAGCTGTAAAAACAGTTATTATTACAACTTCCATTTCATTAATAAATATCTGTTGTCTTGTATTTGCTCCGTTAATACCAAATATCGCCATCTGTTTCTTTCGCTTTTTCATTATGTAGTTATATACCAATATTGTATCAAGAGCTGCCACAACTCCTATGGCAAGTGCTAATACAATTATGGAGTTATAGGCAATTATGTCATCCACGTTCATCGGTTCAAATTCACTAAATTGCACCTTATTACCATAATGACTTTTTATCGTTGTAACGAAGATATCATAATCGAATTGAGTGGGAAACTGATTAAATTCCAAAACAACCATTCTTGTGGTCAGTTCCTTTGGACAAGCCCTAAAGGACATCAATCCAAAATTTTCCATTCCACTGATTGTACCTATAATCTCAAATTCTTCATTGCCCAGATTAATGGTATCGCCTAGTTCCCCTATTTCATTCCCTACAACAACTTTACTTCCGTTGTTGATTTCCTCTTCCGTCATATACCTTCCGCCTGTTAATCTATCTGTCCCAAAGGATTCTTCATCTATATAAAGTCGACCATTATGATAATCCTGTATAAATGAAATCTGTATTTCTTCATTTTTATGTATGGCTGCTATATACTTCAAACGCGGTTCTACATTTTCCAACACATCTTTCAACTCATCCGGAAGATTATATATTGCAACCCTTTCATCAAAATATGCATAAAAACCTAAATTTTCACTTCGCTTCTCTTCCCTAGCCATATCATAGCTTACAACGGTTCCGTACACAAAAAATAGAATAATAACTGCAATAATCTGTGTAATAATAAGTAAGCCATAAATACCTCTATAGGCTCTAAGAGAGTTTTTGATGTTTTTAAATACTAATCCTATCATTTACTTAGTCTCCTCGTATTTGTATTGTGCATATTGATCTCCATATATTTCACAAAAAACGTCAATCCCTTCTTCTGTACTCATATCAACTTCATCTGCATTGCCTATTCCGCTCCCAACATAAGCACAACACAAACCATTTACTGCCAACGCAATGATTTCTTCTGCTGTGAATGTATAATAATAGTAATAATTGCTCTCAACATTTTGCCAACCATGCAAAACCGCCCAATCACTTATATTCAAATTTAAATTATTTTCTTCATTAATTCGTTCAATTATGTCTTCCGAAATGATTTCATTCGTAACATTATAAACCATAACATGATATCGTTCATTGCTATTTTCCGCGTTTTTTTCTATTTGCCATACCAATGCCGAACCTATATGATAATCATATTCCGGGAATCTTGAAGTTCTAAGATTCCATAAAGTATTTGCTTTGTCATGCCATGCTTGTGATGACATAATACAATCATATAACTCATCATTATTGCTATTTACCATTTCCGACCACGAGACTTCCGGTTTTTTATTATTTTCCTTATCACGAACGCATCCACACACCAGTATGAATAGTACCAATATAATCAATATAATTTTTCTCATAGAATTCACTTCACAAAATCACGATAGGCTCCATAATAAATTATAGAGCCTACCGCTCATATTTAGTTATTTTTTAATTACTCTTCATACTGGTCTATATAAAAAGAGTAACAATCTGCTAATCCAGAGGTTGTATGAGTACCATAATATCCACATCCATAAACACGATAAGAATATCTTGGTTCGGAATAATCTCTGTATATACCTTCCGTTGTATAGGTATATGGCGAAAGAGTTGCTGAACTTGCTTCTGCATCCACAAGATTTCCCGTAATGCTATTGTAATAATCACACTCCAATGTGTAATATCTCGATGAACTTGTGTTATTCGTAACCTTTAGCCCTGCCATATCAGAAGTGATAACAGCTTGATACACTCCAACAGTCCCCGTATAAGTGTCATTAATATTTTTCACATTGTATCCAAAAACCTCCCTCTTAACAGTTCCTGCAAATGCAGTTGAGCCTACTACTGCTGTGAGCATAAGTCCGCAAACAATGCCCTTAATTAAATTAGTTTTTCTCATTGGTCTTTCCTTTCTCATAAGATTATTTACACTTACAAGAAAGAGTGGTACACTTAAGTGTAGTACTTTTTCTAGAAGTGCTGTTTTGTTTGGGACTCTGAGAACGCGTTTAAAAACAGGGTCCCTTTTATAAGCTGAATCAACTCATATTTTCATCTTACATCAAAGAAGAACTTTTACAATAGCTTTTGCGCGAACGGGGTGTTTTTTTGCGCGAACGGTCATTTTTTACTCTTTTTACACTATTTCCCCATCACTTATCTCCACAACTCTCTGACATCCATTGGCTACGTCCATGTCGTGAGTGATAATTACAATGGTCATTCCTTCTTCATTAAGTCGCTTAAATTCCTTCATTATCTCTGCAGAAGTATTCACATCAAGTGCTCCTGTTGGCTCGTCCGCAAGAAGAAGCTTTGGATTATTAACAA
>CAZNUK010000077.1:0-9449 GCA_964576255.1 uncultured Butyrivibrio sp. | reverse complement strand
TTGCGGCGGGCTTCTTTTCAGCAGCCTCTTCGCCTTCAGCCTCAGCCTTCTTGGATGCTTCTGCTGCTGTGTACACTTCAAATCCCTGTGCCTCAGCCTTAGCCCATGACTTGCTGCCTTCATAAAGACCAATAATAACATGGCATCCGGAATCCTTAAGGTTCAATGCATGAGCATGACCCTGACTTCCGTAACCAATAATAGCAATTGTTTTACCTTCTAATAATGAAAGATTACAATCTTCCTGATAGAAAATTTTTGCTGCCATAATAATTTCATCCTCCTGAATTATAAAACATTATATTTAAAATGGATAAACCAATTTAAAACAAATTTATTTCTGTATATGCTTACCTCTGAACAAGCCTGTTATACCTGTTCTGGCAATTCCAAGAATCTCATATCCGGTAAGAAGCTCCAAAAACGCATCAAGCTTAGACTTATTACCTGTAAGCTCCATCATAAGAGAATCCTTAGAAACGTCTACAACATTAGCTCTGAATATATCAGCCACCGAAACAACCTCCGGTCTCTGAATCTCATTCACCGCAACTCTGACTAAAATAAGCTCTCTACACACAGAATTATCTGGTTCAAGTTCCTCAATCTTAAGAACATCATCAAGCTTATCAAGCTGCTTGGTAACCTGCTCAAGAACATCTTCCTCGCCAGATACAACAACCGTAAGTCTTGCAATCTTCTCATCTTCAGTAACACCTCCGGTGATACTTTCCATACTATAGCCCCTTCTTGTAAAAAGAGCTGAAATTCTACTTGTAACACCTGCCTCGTTACGAACGAGCAATGATAATACCATTTTTCTCATATAAATACCCTCTGCTGAAAAATATATAGTTTTGATAGCCTATTTCCTTATTTTAGCATATAGCAAAATCTTGTCAATGTTTTTGACAATTTTTCATAAATTTTATTCCTGTACAGTTTCCGCAATCTTAGATGGTGTAAAACCATTTGTTTTTTTAAACAAAAGCTTTAACAAAATCGGTGTCAAAATTGAAGAAAAAATAATCAAAAGAATTACCGGTGTAAATTCATTAGGCGTAATAAGCTCAACATCCAGACCCTTTTGGGCAATAATAAGGGCAACCTCGCCTCTTGTCATCATGCCGATACCACACACAAGGGATTCTTTCCAAGTATGTTTTGTTAACTTTGCTGCTAATCCACAGCCAATTATTTTACTTACAAGGGCAACTGCAACAAAAGCTCCTGCAAAAGCCATAAGTTTCCATGTAATTCCGGTTAAATCTGTCTTTAAGCCAATGCTTGCAAAAAATATCGGTCCAAAGAAAAGATAGGAGCCTATATTTATTCTTCTGTCCACATATTCAGAGTCCTGAATATTACAAAGGATTACCCCCGCAACAAACGCACCTGTAATTTCAGCAATTCCAAAATATTTTTCTGCAATATACGAAAGAGCAAAACATAACGAAATACTTATAATTACAATTCTCCTTCTGTGAGGATATCTTTTATCAATGTATGAAATAATCTTATATAGTATAAAGCCAATTCCACAAGCAAGTACAAAAAAAGCACCTGTCTTCAATAAAATATTACCTATTCCGGCATTATCACCCTTTGCCATTCCAAGAACAATTGTCAATACCACAATACCAATTACATCATCAATAATCGCAGCACTAACAATAGTTGTTCCAAGCTCTGTGGAGAGCTTGCCCATTTCCTTAAGAGTCTGCACTGTAATACTAACAGATGTAGCTGTCATAATAACACCAATAAACAGAGCCTTATAAAAATCCGGCGTTCCAATCGCCGAAAATCCCTTGAAGACCATTGTAATAACAGTTCCAAGTACAAGTGGCACTGCAACGCCCATTACCGCCATAAAAAGAGCAATCGGTCCTGTTTTAACCAAGGTCTTAAGATTAGTTTCAAGACCTGCTGAAAACATAATTAATACCACACCAACTTCTGCAAAAATCTTGATGTATTCTGTGTTATTTACCCAGCCAAGAAGACATGGTCCGATTAAGAGACCTGCAATAATCTGACCCACAACCTGTGGTAGTTTTACCTTTCTTGAAAGCAGTCCCAATAACTCTGCTGCACCAATAATAATAGCCAAATCCTTTAAATTCTCGTACATAATTCTCGCCTTTCTGTAACTTTTTGTTACCAAAATAGTATTCTAGCAAAAAGGTTAAAAAATACAAGTACTAAATTTAAGAATTTGGCTATACAAATTTTAAACTGAAAAATCAAATTTCTGTCCTACAAGCTTTTCCTGCTCCGAAAGGACATTATTACTTCTTGCCTCAAATGCAGCATCCTGAATCTTAACTAACAGTTCTTCCACAGAGGAGGCGGTAACTATTTTTTTCCCTTCCCCGCTCGTTAAATTCTCAAGTCGCTCTCTGTCAGCCTCTTTCTGTTCCGCTTTTCTCTCATCAGCTTTCTTCTCAAGCTGTTTTTCAAGTCTTTCCTTAGAGGCTTCAAGCTGCTCATCCAGAACTGCAAAAAAGCTTGTAGTCCCATCATCATTAAGCTGTATTCCATAAGCCGTCACATTTGAATAATTTCCAGAGCCAAGCTGACTTCCAAGCTCACTCATCTGTGCTGCAGCATTGGCAATTACGCTCTCATACTGCGCACGGAAGTTCTCATCCGTTGCCATCTTTTCGATTTTCTCTTCATCAATAAGAACAACCATTTTGGTCGGATTAGCAAAGCTTGCCGCCTGTGCCTGTGCCTGCTCCTTCATATCCTTACTTACAAGAATAAATTCCATATTGGAGTATTTTTCTTTAAGTTCCTCATAATATTTAGCTGCTTCGTCACTTAATTTAACGTCTCCAATGGTTCTTCCTGTAATATTATTTCTGCCGGTTTTATCCGTTTTGGTGGTTTCATATTGGCTGGTGGAATTAACCACCTGATTACTAATTGAATTCATATCCATGACTACACCTCCTTAGAAGCATAATAGTCCTCAAAGAGCTGATTAGCCGCGTCAATGGTATCGCTACATATTTCCGGAAGTGCCTTGCCCCACGCTTTGGTGGCCTGATTAAAGCCCTTCTCCATAGCTTCCTGCATTTCCTTCATCTTATCAACGTCATCTCCCGCCAACGCACTGGCAAAAGAGAACAATCTCTCCGAAGTCTGCTTAACACCATAATAGCCATTCTCCGAAATAGCCTCTTCGGCCTGTTTTCTTGCAGCTTCATCTACAGTAAAATTACCGCTTGCAAGAAATTCCCAGATGGTTCCGTTAAAAGCACCTGCCTGCTCGGTCATCATCTTCTGAACAAGACTTGTCATCTGTGCCTGTCTGGACTGACTTTCAGCTTTAAGTTGCTCAACAAGAGCAGCTCTGTCGCTTTCGCTCATCTTATTAATAGAATATGTAGCCGTAGTGTTGGTAGCAGATTTCTCATATACTGCTGCTGCCTCGGTGGTAACCGTTTCCTTTTTCGCTTCACTTGTCTGTGTCTTCTGATACGCACTGTACACTTCTGTACCTGAAGTCACATTAGTAGTAAAATTAACACTCATAAAAGTACCTCCTTGTTATTTAATTTAGAACAAAATCCATTTTATTCTTCAACTGTTATATCGGCATACGCCTATAAAAACATTATAGCACATCTAATTTATTTTAAAATTAGTTTTCTTGACAAAAAATAATTATAGTCGTAGACTTTAACTATAAAAATAAGGAGGTGTCCATATGTCAACTAAACAGGAATGGAAAGAAACGGGCAAGAACTTAGGTCATGCATTTAAGGGATTTGGAAAGACTCTTGGAAAAACAATTGTTAAATCTGTTAAAACGGGTGTTGATGCTGCTACAGACTGGGTTTCAGATGACGGCTCCAACGAAAAAGAAGATGATGTAGTAGTAGACGTTCCACCAACTGATGAGAATTAATATGAATAATTAAGAAGAGGTTGTCGCTGCCAACCTCTTCTTTTTATTTTTTCTCAAATACAATTATCTCATTTTCTCCCATAGGGTAACTAAAATTTACAGTTGCCCTTCCATCCATTATGGATATGTTTACATTAGCAAAAGTGGTTACACTGTCACCACTACCAGTATACAATATCGTATCATCAAATACTCCATATGGATATTTTCCGTATATGCCGGTTTGTTCACCTATTTCAAATTTCACTTCCGCACTATCATCGCTATAGTAGCTGATTTTCATTGTCGGAGTTTTATCATATTTATCTGTGGAATATTCAACTCCGGTATAGCTTTCGCTATATAACAGATTGCGTGTAGCCGTAGTTACAATCATCCTCTCTCTGACAGTTTCTGCTGAAGCGCTTTTATTCTCCATTATGCTCGCACAACCATCATTAATAAATCCCAAGGACAGCAAAAAAATAATCGGCAATATTTTTTTCATTAAAAAATCCCCCTTTCTGAATAATGACTATGATGATTTCTCACCACTAATCATTATATTCAGAAATTGGGAGATTATTACTTTTGTTATTATGGTTTAATCAATTTTCCCTGCTTAAGAAGATTGAGTAGCTGTGTATTCTGTGCTGCCGTTCCGGTAAAATTAGTAATTCCGTTAGCCGCAGCTATCTTCTTATGGTATTCCCAATCACAGCTGATTCCCAGGGACTCAAACGCCGGATACAATGATGTATAGCTTGAACCACACTGTGGGAAATAATATACTACAGCCGGCATCTCTCCTTCCGGTTTAATAAGCTTACCCTGCTTAAGAAGATTGAGAAGCTCTGTATTCTGTGCTGCTGTTCCCGTAAAATCTGTAATTCCGTTAACTTCAGCTATTTTCTTATGGTATTCCCAATCACAGCTGATTCCCAGGGACTCAAACGCCGGATACAATGATGTATAGCTTGAACCACACTGTGGGAAATACTCAACCGCGCCTGGTTTCAAAAGCTTGCCCTGCTTAAGAAGGTTAAGCAATTGTGTATTCTGTGCCGCTGTTCCTGTAAAATCCTTAATTCCATTAACAGCTGCTATCTGCTGATGAAGCTCCCAATCACAGCTTATTTCCAAAGACTCAAATGCCGGATATAATGATGTATAGGACGAACCACATCTTGGATAATACAGTGCATCGTGCTCCTTAATAGCTGTGGCAACTGCACTAAGTGTAGCTGCATCAGCAATTCCGCTCTGAGTAAGGCCCTTCGCTTTCTGGAAATCCTTAATAGCTGTCACAGAGTCACTATCAAGAACACCTGTGAGAGCTCCATTATAATAGCCCAGATCAAATAAATTCTTCTGTAATTCCACCGACTTGCCCACAAGAGACTTAAGTGTCTCCGGTCCGGCAATTCCGTCCACCGCAAGATTATTATCTCGCTGATACTGCACTACCGCATTATATGTTCCACTGCCAAAATCATTATCAACAGCTAATGTATAATACCCAAAGACCTTAAGGTCTGTCTGGAGATTTCCAACCTGTGCATTTATGTTACCCTTTTGCAAAGTCTGATCCGTACTAAAGCTCGTGCTTACACTTGTGGTGCCTGTAGTTGTTGAACCTCCTGTTGATGATATAGTCGGGCTATATCCATTAAAACCATATGTCTTGACAATCGAAGGATAATCCTTATAACACACATTGGTATCTAAAGGTCCTATGCCTTTAATATAGTTAGTTGAGGTGTACTGATACATTCCACTTATCTGGGAGAATGTAGTACTTCCTCTTGTTCCCCTGTATAAGCCATCGTTATAATACGCAGCAACCCAGAATTCATATTTGCTGCAAATTTCGCTAGTAGGAATATTCTGGGACTTGTAAAGTCCTGTGTACATTCCCACCAGATATCCATTGGCCGCAACTGTGTCCATAAATTTCAGACAAATGTTCTTAGCGGTGGTACTACTAAGAGAATCCTGAGATGGATCCTCGTAATCAAAATAAACCGGATATTCAAAGGTCTTACCGCTAATCCAGTTAAGACAATTATTGGCATCTGTAAGTGCTTGTGAGGTATTAAGTGCATAAGAATAATAATATACTCCTACACCCATTCCTGCCGCCTTAGCCTTAGCATAATTAGTCTCAAAACAACTGTCCTTACCATATGTAGTTCCGCATCTTAAAATAACGTAACTATACCCCGCGCTCTTGAGCTTGTTAAAATCAAGATTGTAACCCTGCCATGAAGATACATCAACTCCATAAGCATAAACTGTTGAGCTATTGTTTCCTACTCTGCCGCCAACATAACCCCTGTCATAACCTGTTGCCGCATATGCCTCAGTTTTCGAAAAAGAAATACCCCCAAGCACGACAACCAATGCAAGCAAAATAGAAACGACTTTTTGTGATATCAGTTTTTTCATATCACCCATCCTTTCTCCAAAAGTATTAAATTGTAACTCCTCACGTTCAAAACTATACCTTAATGTTACTACCATGTATACCATATGTCCATATGCAAAATCACCAAAATAGCCCCATTTGTTATGCCAACATTAACAAATAGGGTTACTAATTACAGTAGCTTCCACCACAACACTCTCTCCCGCGGTGACTTCCACCTGAACCTGATTCTGTTCATTAATTTTACCTTCATCCACATCGGTTTCCTCAGTCTGCTCTTCCTCCGGAACTAAGGTGTCATATTTCTCATGCTCTTTTGCAAGAATTGCTGCTTGTTTTGCCATCTGATACAGCTTATCACTGTATTCCAACAAAAGCTGTTCATCCTGATAAGGCACGTGTCCGCCCTCAGAAATTCTTCTGGCTATCTCTAATGCTCTTGCCTGATTATCAAATTCTTCCTCTATAACTTCACCCTGTTGCTTAGCCACATTGGCATTGTGCATTGCCGCATTGAATTTATTAATTTCTTCCTGCTTATTGAAACGCTCCTCTTCTGCTTTTCTAATAGCTTCTTTTGCTTCCTCGGATAACTCCAGAGTCACGCCATCTACAGTAAGCTTACCCTTATTGACAGCAGTCAAATAATCAATATACTCTGTCAGCATTACTTTTTTGGTACCGGTAAAAGTATTACCAGGGTCCGTAAAACGTGCCGTATTATTTTCAATTTTCATATAATCGCCTCCCTGGCTTTATGTGCAGAACTCCTTTTCTAAAATATATATCGGTTATATAACCAATTTACTTTACATATTTTTTGTGCTAAACTTGTTGCGATACTTGATTTTGGAGGTAAAAAGCGTGGAATTACACAAAGGACGCCCTATAACCAAGGAACGCCGCCTTGATAAGGAGGTTCGAACCTACGACCTTTTGGATGAGCTTAAAATAGAATATTGGAGAGTTGACCATGAGCCGGCAATGACTATTGAGGCATGTCATGATGTAGAAAAAGTTCTGGGCACCGCCATATGTAAAAACTTGTTTTTATGCAACACTCAGAAAACCAACTTTTATCTTCTGGTTATGCCGGGGCACAAAAAATTCCAGACCAAAGTTGTCTCAAAGCAGCTAGGGGTTGCCCGCCTGTCTTTTGCACCTGAGGAATTTTTGCTTGAATACCTTGACATAACTCCCGGTTCCGTAAGCATTATGGGACTTATGAACGACCATAATAAAAAAGTCCGCCTTCTGGTGGATTCTGACATGCTACAGGATGAGTTTTTTGCATGTCACCCATGCATTAACACCAGCAGTATCAAAATATCCACCAAAGCGGTTTTTAATAAATTCTTACCTAAAATCGGTTGCGAAGCTACTTTTTTGGATTTAGAGTAGCCTGCATCCGTCGATAATATATAACACAAGCTACAATCCCCACAACTGTTGAAATTGGAACTGCAAGTCCAATTCCGGTAAGTGAGGGATTTTCTTGTATACTCATAACATAGGAAATTGGCAGACGAATAAGAAATGCCTGAGCAATCCCCTGAATCATTACAAAATTCGATTTCATATGTCCGTTAAAATATCCCATCAAACTAAACAGAATACTTGTAAGCACCGCTTCCGGTGCAAAGCCCTTAAGATACTCAAAGGCTCTCAAAATATCTGCCGAATTTTGCGAAAACAGTCCTGCAACCAAATCCCCTTTAAAGAATACAAAAACAGCAATAACAACACCAACTGCTGCACCAACCCCCATACCATAAAACATTCCTTTTCTCGCTCTGTCTTCTTTGCCCGCACCAACATTTTGTGCCACAAAGGATGCCATACACTGAATTATCGCCCCAGGAATAAGCATAATAAATGAAGTAATTTTTTGGGCAATTCCGTATCCATTTGAGGCATCAAGTCCTATACGATTAATAAACGCACATAACGCCAGAAAAGAAACGCTGGTCAAAAACTCCTGCAATGCAAGCGGTGCCCCAACTCGCACAAAGGCTCTTATCTCATCACCAAAAGCAATAAGCTTTTTGGAAAAAGCAAATGGAAGCTTCTGCCTTCTAATAATCACAAGTGACAACATAACACTAACCGCCTGAGCTGCAACTGTTGCAATTGCGGCACCTGCCACATCCAGCTCAAGTCCTGCCACCAGCACCAAATCTCCAACAATATTAACTACACATGCAATTCCCACAAATAAAAGGGGCAGCTTGGAATTACCAAGTCCTCTGAAAATACAGCTTATCAGATTATAAAAAACCACAAAAAGACAACCCGCACCGCATATACGAATATACTGTGCTGTCAACTTCACCGCTTCCTTCGGCGCCTGCATAAGAATAGCAATCGGCTCTGCAAACACCACTAAAAGCACCGTCAATACCGCTGAAATCACAAGAAAAAAAGCAACCGCGTTGCCTATAAGCTTGCCTATTTTCTCATTTCTCTTTTCTCCAAGATATCTTCCTATGAGAATCATAACTCCCGCTGACAACTGGCTCAGCACGAAGGTTACCATATTCATAATCTGACTTCCTGTGGACACGGCGGAAATTCCCGCATTAGAACCAAAACGGCCAACTATGAGCATATCCACCGCCCCATACATAGCCTGCAAAACAAGGGCGCCCAATATGGGCAGCATAAACTTCATAATCTTTCCAAATATACTTCCCTGTGTAAAATCCTGTTTGTTATCCATTTATGTGTACTCCTACTTAATTACCGCCTTTGCAAACTCCGCAGCCTTCTTCAAATCTTCTTCATCAGGCTTGCCCACATGAACATTCTTAAATCTGCCGTGGCAATGAAATTCCTCTTTGGCAACAGGAACTCCCACCTTCTTGGCAACCCTGTTAACAGGTCTGTACATAGACTTCATCATGGCAGAGCTTCCCACGCATACAATTTTGCCAATATTGTCCTTGTTGTTTATAATAAATTCCTTAACTGCCACATCTATGTCAAACGCATAGTATGAGCAACCGAGAAATAAAATATCTGCTTTCTCATTGAGTGGCTCGTTGATACTGAGTGCCTCCACTCCTACTGCCTCTGCAACTGCCTTCGCAAGTTTTTCTGTGTTCCCTGAACGGGTAAAATATC